>JBAPWU010000539.1:0-4720 GCA_049283855.1 Kineosporiaceae bacterium | reverse complement strand
GGCCGTGCGCGCTGCGCGCGGTCCGGGCGGGGTGCGGCGCGCAGGGCGTGGAGTGCTGTCGCGATCCATCCGCTTTCCTCAGCGCGTCGGCGACGGCTTGGCCGCCGGCTTGATGGTCGGCTTCACTGCCGGCTTGGCCGCCGGCTTCACTGCCGGCTTCACTGCCGGCTTGGCCGCCGAGGTGGTGGTCGGCTTCGCTGCCGGCTTCGCCGTGGCCGAGGGCGAGGGCATGGCGGACGGCGCCGTGGAGGGCTTCGCCGACGCCTTCGCCGAGGCGGACGGCACGGACTGCAGGGGATGCCTGGGCGCCATCAGCGGCTGACCTGCCGCGGCCTTGGGAGCGCCCAGGACGACGCCGTCACTGCTGCGGATCATGGCGACGTTCGGCGCCGGGACCATGCCCAGGGACCGGGCACGGGCAGCCAGCGCCTGCGGGGCCTGCTCCGCAGCGATCTGCTCCTGCAGCGCCTGGCGCTGCTCGGTCAACTCCGTGGTGGTGCGGCGAAGCTCGCCCATCTCGTAGGCGCCCCGGCCCAGGCTGACCGTCAGCACCAGCAGCCCGACCAGGCCCACCCCGAGCAGGGCGAGGCAGGCAGCGACCAGGGACGCCCGCGAGCGCAGGTGCTCGGGCGACGAGACGATCCGCAACCCTGGCCGCGGCACCGCCGCGGGGCGGCCCGCACCGGCCCGAGCGGTGGCACGCGCTGCCCGGACGACTCCTGCACTGCTCATGCTGCGTTCCCCCTGGGTGCACGACGATCGGCGCGGCGGATGCGTTCTGCGGCCCGCAGCCGCACCGAGGCGGCGCGCGGGTTGCGGGCCACCTCGTCGGCGTCGGCGGTCTCGGCACCACGGGTGAGCAGGCGCAGGGTGGGCGCGTGCTCGGGCAGCTCGACCGGAAGCCCTGGCGGGGTGCTGCTGCGCGCCCCCTCGGCCAGCACGTGCTTGACGATCCGGTCCTCCAAGGAGTGGTAGGCCAGGACGGCGATCCGGCCACCCACCGCGAGTGCGGCGACCGCTGCCGGCACGGTGCGCCCGAGCACCTCGAGCTCGCCGTTGACCTCGATCCTGAGGGCCTGGAAGGTGCGCTTGGCCGGGTTGCCCCCGGTGCGCCTGGTGGCCGCGGGGATGCACGCGCGAACCAGGTCCACCAGGCGGGCGCTGGTGGTGAACGGCTCGACGGCGCGTTCACTCACGACGGCCTCGGCGATCCGGCGGGCGAACCGCTCCTCGCCGTACTCCCTCAGCACGCGGGTGAGTTCGGCGGCGGGATAGGTGTTGAGGACCTCGGCGGCACCGAGCGGCGCCGCGGGATCCATCCGCATGTCCAGCGGGGCATCGACGGCGTAGGCGAAGCCGCGCCGGACGTCGTCCAGCTGCAGCGAGGACACCCCGAGATCGAGCAGGACGCCGTGCACCTCGGCGAACCCGAGCCGGGTCAGCACCTGGGGGAGCTCGTCGTAGACCGCGTGCACGAGGTGCACCCGGTCGGAGTGGCGGGCGAGCCGCTCGGCGGCCAGCGCCAGAGCCTGCGGGTCACGGTCGATCCCGACCAGGACGACGTGGGGGCACCGCTCCAGCAGGGCCTGGCTGTGCCCGCCCATACCCAGGGTGGCGTCGACCACGACGCTGCCGGGCCGCTCGAGTGCAGGGGCGAGCAGAGCGACGCAGCGTTCCAGCAGGACCGGCACATGCCGGTCCTGCGCGGGCGCACCGTTCGTCGCCATGCTCGACCCTCTCGACCCTGTTGATCCACTGCTGTGGTGCTGTTGACGCGAGTAGTGCTCCTGGCACGGGTGGTGCTGTGGTGCGGCGGTGCCGACCCACAGCGGCGGTCAGGTCTCCATCCGCTCCGACCGGGCGGCCTGACACCGGGGAAGGTGCATCAGGACACCCCGGGCGGCTGGAGACCTCACCGCCGCTGACGCTTCTCAGAAGATGCCCGGGATGACCTCCTCGGCCTGCTCGGCGAACGCGCTCTCCTGCTCGCTCAGGTAGGACTCCCACTTGCCGGAGTCCCAGATCTCGACCCGCTCGCCGGCTCCGATCACGGCGCAGTCGCGCTCCAGACCGGCGTAGGTGCGCAACGTGACGGGAAGAGTGATCCGGCCCTGTCGGTCGAGCACCTCGTCGCTGGCCCCGGACAGGAATACACGCAGATAGTCACGGGCCTGCTTGCTGGTGACCGGGGCCTGGCGGAGCTGACCGGCGATGCGCTGGAACTCGGCCACGGGGAAGACGTAGAGGCAGTGCTCCTGCCCCCGGGTCACCACCACGCCGGCCTCCAGTTGCTCGCGGAACTTCGCCGGCAGGATCAGCCGGCCCTTGTCGTCCAGACGGGGGGTATGGGTGCCCAGGAACACGCCCCCACCTCCGACCCCTGCCCGTCCAGATGCCCCCACTCTACTCCACTTCCCTCCACGGTCAACGATGGATCTGGCCCGTCGACTGGGCCGAAGACCTGATTCCGCAGGTCAGCGCCGTGGTGAGGCAGTGGGGGCGATCGACCCGGATGGGGTCCGGCCCGGGGCGCAGCGTCGTCCACAATCAGGATCTATCGGTGCATATCACCCGTCATGACGCGTCCGAGTCGTCCCGGTGGGGCGAAGTGGGGGCCGACACTGTGCGGCATCGCACCCATCCCTCATGGGCACGGCGTGACGTTGCGCTCGCCGGATGAGCACTGTGTGACGTTGTGCTCATCGGGGGCGGGGCCTGAGAGACTGGGGGTTCGCAGGCGTCGCGGAGGGGTCCGCGGCCGAAGGAGGACATGGTGACCACGACCAGCCCGCCGGTCTCGATCGACGGCCTGCTGCACGCCACCGGCCAGATCCGCCAGGCCGTGGAGCGCGTGATCGACGGCAAGCCGGACGTCGTCCGCCTGGCCGTGACCGTCCTGATCGCCGAGGGCCACCTGTTGCTCGAGGACGTGCCCGGGGTGGGCAAGACCATGCTGGCCAAGGCCCTGGCCCGCTCGATCGGCTGCTCGGTGCGCCGGATCCAGTTCACTCCCGACCTGCTGCCCAGCGACATCACCGGGGTCAGCGTGTTCAACCAGGAGCGCGGCGACTTCGAGTTCAAGCCGGGCGCGGTGTTCTCCAACGTGGTGGTCGGCGACGAGATCAACCGGGCCAGCCCGAAGACCCAGTCGGCGCTGCTGGAATGCATGGAGGAGCGGCAGGTCACCGTCGACGGCACCACCTACCGGCTCCAGCCGCCGTTCATCGTGATCGCCACCCAGAACCCGATCGAGATGGAGGGCACCTACCCCCTGCCCGAGGCCCAGCGCGACCGGTTCATGGCCCGACTGTCGATGGGGTACCCCTCGGGAGTCGCCGAGCTCGAGATGCTCGACCGTCACGGTGAGCACGACCCGCTGGCCACCCTGGCCCCGGTGTGTGACGCCGAGACCATCCGCCAGCTGATCGCGGCGACCCGCGGCGTCTACGCCGCCGACCCGATCAAGGAGTACGTGGTCGCCCTGGTCCGGGCCACCCGCAGCTCGATCGACCTCCGCCTGGGTGCATCGCCCCGCTCGGCCCTGCACCTGCTGCGTGCCGCGAAGGCCCATGCCCTGCTCGAGGGCCGCAACCACGTCCTGCCCGACGACGTGCAGGCCCTGGTGCACCCCGTTCTCGCCCACCGGCTCCTGTCCAGTGCCGACGCGGCGATCAACCAGCGCACCCCCGAGGAGGCGCTGAGCGTGGTGCTGAGCCAGGTCCCCGTGCCACGGTCGAGGACCGGGGCCTGATGGTCGGGCTGCGCCGGCCGACGCGGGTGACCGATCCGTCCTCCGGCTGGCTGCGCGCCTCCCTGAGCGGCCTGACCACCCGGGGCCGATCGTTCCTGGCCGCCGGGGTCGCTGCCGGCATCTGTGCCTTCGCCCTCGGCCAGCGCGACCTGCTGCGGATCGGGGTGCTGCTGATCGCCCTCCCACTGGGGGCCGCGCTGGTCGTCGGCCGGGCCCAGTTCCGCCTCTCCCTGGTCCGCACGATCACGCCGGCCCGGGTCGTGGCGGGCACGGTGGCCCGGGTGCGCCTCGAGCTGGAGAACCTCACCCGGGGTGTCACCAAGGTGCTCCTGGCCGAGGACCGGGTCCCCTACACCCTGGGCCCCTCGCCGCGGTTCGTGATCGCCCGTCTGCCGGGCGGACGCCGCGCCGCGGTCACCTACGCCCTGCGACCGCAACTGCGCGGTCGCTACGACGTGGGGCCCCTGCGGCTGCAGCTGACCGACCCGTTCGGGCTGTGCGAGGTGACCCGAGCCTTCACCGCGACCGACCCGCTGATCGTGGTGCCCCAGACCTGGCCACTGGCGGGGGCGCCCGCCGGCGGCCAGTGGGGGGGCAGCGGAGAGGCGGTGCACGGCACCGCGGCCGCCAGCGGCGAGCACGACATCGCCATCCGCGAGTACCGCTACGGCGACGATCTGCGCCGGGTGCACTGGCGTTCCACCGCGCGGCGCGGAGAACTGATGGTCCGCCGCGACGAGCAACCGCGCCAGATGCGCGCCACGGTGCTCCTGGACTCCCGGCTGGAGGCGCACCGCGGCGAGGGGCCGGCGTCCAGCTTCGAGTGGGCGGTCTCGGCCGCGGCCTCGGTCGCCGTGCACCTGTCGGGCCTGCGCTACGGCGTCCGGCTCCTGATCGACGACTCCCCCGCCGCCTGGACCTCGCCGTCCGGCACGTCCGGTACCGGAGCCCTGCTGGACCGGCTCGCGA
>JBAPWU010000538.1:0-16408 GCA_049283855.1 Kineosporiaceae bacterium | reverse complement strand
TACCCACCCAGTGCACGAGCTGCTTGAGCACCGACGCGCCCTTGGCGTAGGTGATCCCGTCGAAGTTGACCTCGACGTCGTCCAGGTCGCGGATGTCGGCGACGATGGGGTGCGTCGACGCCAGCTGGTCCTGCCGGTAGGCCCAGGACTTCTCGGCGGCCAGGAACGTCGTCCAGGCGCTGTGCCACTGGGTGGTCTCGGCCTGGCAGCGGGTGCTGGCGTACTCGGCGAACGACTCGTTCAGCCACAGATCGTCCCACCAGCGCATGGTGACCAGGTCGCCGAACCACATGTGGGCCAGCTCGTGCAGGATGGTCAGCGCCCGCCGCTCGACCGCCGCCTCAGGCACCTTGGACCGGAAGACGTAGTCCTCGTAGATGGTCACGCAGCCGGCGTTCTCCATCGCCCCGGCATTGAACTCCGGCACGAACACCTGGTCGTACTTGGCGAACGGGTAGTCGGTGTCGAACAGCTCCTCGTAGTGCGCGAACCCGGCCCGGGTGACGTCGAGGATCGCGTCGGCGTCCAGGTGCTCGGCCAGGGAGGCCCGGCAAAAGACCCCGAGCCCGATCGTGCGCCCGTCGCGCACGGTCAGCTCCTGCCGGACGCCCTGGTAGGGGCCGGCCACGATCGCGGTGACGTACGTCGACATCCGCGGGGTGGACGCGAAGCGCCAGACGCCCGTGGCGTCGGGATGGCGTTCGGGTGCCGGTGTGGGCGAGACCGAGAGCACCTGCCAGTGCGCGGGCGCGGTCACCGACCAGTCGAAGGTGGCCTTGAGGTCGGGCTGGTCGAAGCAGGCGAACACTCTCCGGGCGTCGGCCACCTCGAACTGGCTGTAGAGGTAGGTCTCCTTGTCCACCGGGTCGAGGAAGCGGTGCAGGCCTTCGCCGGTGTTCATGTAGGCGCACTCGGCCAGCACGGTCAGCTCGTTCTCCGCGGCGAGCTCGGGGAGGGCGATCCGGCCCTCGCCGACCACCTCCGCCAGGTCGAGGGAGCGCCCGTTGAGCACCACCTCGAGCACGGAGGGGGCGATCAGGTCGATGAACGTCGAGGCGCCGTGCTCGCGGCAGGAGAAGCGTGCCGTGGTGCGGGATCGGTAGGTCTCCTCGCTCCCGGTCAGGTCGAGGGCGATGTCGTACGAGGACACCGACAGGATGGCGGCGCGCGAGGCCGCCTCGTCACGAGTGAGGTTGATCCCAGGCACGCAGCAGATCCTCCCACCGTCGCGCCGATGCGGCGTCACGGGCGACGCGAGCGTCGCCGGAATGGAACACCGACTCTTCGAGTTCGAGCAGACAAGAGCACCGCGAGAGGAGCCCCGTGATGAGCCAGCGTGACGTCGCCGACTTCTGGTTCGACCCCCTGTGCCCGTGGGCGTGGATGACCTCGCGCTGGATGCTCGAGGTCACCCAGGTCCGCCTGGTCGACGTGCGCTGGCACCTGATGAGCCTGTCGGCGCTCAACCGGGGCCGTGACCTGCCGCCCGACTACCAGGCGCTGATGGAGAAGGGCTGGCAGCCGGTGCGGATCTTGGCCGCGGCCCGCCGGCTCCAGGGCGAGGAGGTGCTGTTGCCGCTCTACACGGCGATGGGCACACGCTTCCATCCGGGCGGCCGCGAGGACTGGACCGAGGTGTTCGCCGAATCGCTGGCCGAGGTGGGCCTGCCCGCCGAGCTCATCGACGCGGCCCAGGACGCCGGCCTCGACGCCCTCCTCGAGGCCAGCACGGCCGAGGCGGTGGCTCTGGTCGGTGACGACGTGGGCACCCCGGTGGTCGCGGTGAACGGGGTCGCCTTCTTCGGGCCGGTGGTCACCCCCGCTCCGCGCGGTGAGCTGGCCGCCCGGCTGTGGGACGGCGCAGTGGCCGTCGCCTCGGTGCCCGGCTTCTACGAGCTCAAGCGCAGCCGCACCCAGGGCCCGATCTTCGACTGAGTGCCTGCCACAATCACGTCGTGCGCGTTCACCTGGGTTCCGACCATGCCGGATTCGAGTTCAAGCAACACCTGGTCGCTCACCTGACCGGGCGTGGCTTCGAGGTCGTCGACCACGGTCCACGGGTCCTGGACCCGCTGGACGACTACCCGACCTTCTGTCTTCGCGCGGCGCTGGCGGTCGTCGCTGACCCCGGGAGCCTCGGGGTCGTGATCGGCGGTTCCGGCAACGGTGAGCAGATCGCGGCGAACAAGGTGACGGGGGTCCGCTCGGCCCTGGCCTGGAGCGTGCAGACCGCGCGGCTGGCCCGCCAGCACAACGACGCCAACGTGGTGGCTGTCGGGGCCCGGATGCACACCCAGGACGAGGCCACCTCCTTCGTGGACGCCTACCTCGCCGAGCCGTTCACGCACGACCCGCGCCACCAGCGCCGGATCGACCTGCTCACCGCCTTCGAACGGGACGGCGCGCTGCCGCCCCTGTCGGCCACGGCCGCCGGCGCCGACTGACGATCACCGTCCGCCCCTGGATCCTGTTCGCTCGGGGGTGAGGCGGCCCTGCACGACCGTGTCGGGGAAGGTCTCCTCGATGAAGCAGACCGGGGTTCCCTCCACGATCAGCCGATAGCTGCGCGAGACCCCCGAGTCCCCGGCCAGGGCACGGTCACCGGGGCGCAGCCCGCGCAGAGGGGTCCGGCCGAACCAGAGCAGTTCGCGCCGGGTCTCCAGCTCCAGGCGGGCGAACGCCCCGCCCAGACCGGTCGGCTCGGTGGCGAGCACCTCCAGGAAGGCCGGCGGCAACCGGTCGAGCAGCAGCACCGAGTCCGCGTGCACGATCAGGCGGCCGGTGGCCTGCTCGCGCAGTGCGGTCCGTCGGCTCAACGCCAGGTCGTTCGGGCGGGCGCGCAGCCAGCGGGCGTGGTCGGCGTCCAGGAGCATCTGCTCGTGACCCTCGACGTCGGCGACGATCGGGCCCAACTGGTAGGCCTCCAGCGCGTACGCCAGGGTGCCCTCCGACACCAGGAGCAGGCGCAGGTCGGCGGGCAGGTCGGCGAAGGGGACATCGCGCAACCGGGCCGGCCGTTCGGCCGCGGCGAGCCAGTGCGGGCCCCAGGTGGGCGTGGTCACGGTTCCCGAGCCTAGGTGAGGCACAATGCCCCGGGTGACCACTCTGCCGACGACCACGGCGCCCACCACGGTGCCCAGCACCACGGTGATGGTGCTCAACGGGGCCAACCTCAACCTGCTCGGCACCCGCGAGCCGGGCGTGTACGGGTCGGCGACCCTCGCCGACGTCGAGGCGTCGTGCCGCGCCGCGGGGGAACGGCTGGGGGTCTCGGTCGAGTTCCGCCAGACCAACCACGAGGGTGAGTTGCTCGAGTGGGTGCACGAGGGCGGACGGCGCCACGCCGCCGGGGAGGTGCTCGGAGCCGTGATCAACCCGGGCGCGTGGACGCACACCTCGGTGGCGCTGCGGGACGCGATCGCCGGTGCCGGCCTGCCGGTGGTCGAGTGCCACATCTCGAACGTGCACGCCCGCGAGGACTTCCGCCACCGCTCCTTCATCTCGGCGGTGGCCGCGGGGATCGTGGTCGGCTTCGGGGTGGGTGGGTATCCGCTGGCGATCGCCGGTCTGGTGGGCCACCGGAGCTGAGTGGGATGTTCTGGTTTGATCCCATTCGTCGGCTGTGAGTCCTGCACGCGCAGGCGCAGGCGCGGGTCGGCCAGGGCCACGCGGCCAGAGTCCGGAAGGCGGGGCCATTCCTCCCTGCCGGAAAACGTTACCGGCGGGTAACCTGCCCCGTATGCCCACCGAGCTGACGTCGGCGACCTGCATGGTCAACGGCCACGAGATGCACTTCAAGCGGGGCGGCACCGGCCCCCCGCTGGTGTTCGTGCACGGGGTGCTCGGGTCGCACGAGGTGTGGGCCGACCTGGCTGCCGAGCTCGCCGAGGAGTACACCGTCGTCGTGCCGGATCTGTTCGGACACGGCGCCTCCTCCAAGCACCGCGGCGACTACTCCCTCGGTGCCCACGCCGCGGCCATCCGCGACCTGGTCAAGGCCACCGGCTTCGACCGGGTGACGATGATCGGCCATTCCCTCGGTGGGGGAATCGCGTTGCAGTTCTCCTACCTGTTCCCCGAGAAGGTGGACGCGCTCGTGCTGGTCGCCAGCGGGGGACTGGGCCGCGAGGTCAGCCTGTTGCTCCGGGCGCCCACCCTGCCCGGCTCGGAACTGATCCTGCCGGTGATCGCCAACCGATGGGCCCGCCGGCAGGGCAACGTGCTCAGCCGCGGCCTGCAGCTGGTCGGGGTCAAGGGCGGCCCGGACGTCGCCCAGGCCTGGCACGGGTTCGAGTCCCTGGGGGACGCCGAGCATCGTCGGGCGTTCCTGGCCACCATCCGCGCGGTGGTCGGGCCGGACGGCCAGCGGCTGTCGGCCCGGGAGATCCTGCCGCAGATCTCGGTGCCGACCCTGGTGGTCTGGGGCGGCCGGGACCGCATGATCCCCAAGAGGCATGCGATCGAGGCGGTCGAGTTGATCCCTGACGCGCGGCTCGAGGTGTTCGAGAAGGGCGGGCACTTCCCGCACCTGGACGAGCCGACGCGCTTCGCGGCCCTGCTGCGCGAGTTCACCCAGGGGGTCGGCGCGCGACGGATCAGCCGAGGTGCCTGACCGCCCGCGACGGGTCTCGACCGGTGAGACGGTCCGATCGGGGACGGCCACGGCGGAGGCGCGAGGAGCGCCCGGCCTGCGGGTTCCTCATCCGTTGCCTCGGCGCGCCCGCAGACGGCCCAACGCCCGCCACACAGACCAGCGGTTCGCTCGACGGAACCTCGGGCACCCGCCCGAGTGGCAGAGTGCGCAGTCGCTCCCGCGCCGATAGTGCGCGTGCGCCTCCCGGTCATGACCGCAGCGGCACGGATGGTCCGTGAGGGGCACAGGGGGGTCCACGGTTACCAGTGTGTCCTGCCACTGGTGCACGGCAGACGTCCGTTCCCGACCTCGCTCACGGTCGGGACTCTCGACCAGGAGGTGTGCCGACGCTGGAGTCATATCTTGAGCGTACGGGCGGCACCCGCACAATCGCGTCATTCGACTGGCTGATCTACGGAGTGTCTGTCTATGACCGCAGGCATACCCGCACTACCCAGGTCGTTGCGTGGACTCACCCGGGCGGACCAGTCCGGCCTCATAGGCGCACACCACCGCCTGCACCCGGTCTCTTGCCTCGAGCTTGGCCAGGATGTGCCCGACGTGCGTCTTCACCGTCCCCTCGGCGATCTGCAGCCAGTTCGCGATCTCCACGTTGGACCAGCCCCGGGCCATCGCCAGCAGCACGTCACGCTCGCGCACGGTCAAGGTCGCAATCGCGTGCCGAGCGCCGGGGTCGGTCGCGGGAGCCAGCTGTTCGAGCAGCCGCCGGGTGGTGGACGGGGCGATCACCGCGTCACCGGCGTGCACGGTGCGCAGCGCGGTCAGCATGTCCTCCGGCTGGGTGTCCTTGAGCAGGAATCCGCTGGCGCCCGCCCGGATCGCGGCCAGCGCGTGCTCGTCGAGGTCGAACGTGGTGAGCACCACGACCCGCGGAGGGTCCGCCAGGGCGACGATCTGGCGGGTCGCCTCGATGCCGTCCAAGACGGGCATCCGCACGTCCATCACCACCAGGTCCGGGCGAAGCCGCTGGGCCTGCTCGACGCCGGAGCGTCCGTCGTCCGCCTCGCCGACCACCGTCAGGTCGGGCTGGGAGTCGATCACCATCCGGAACCCTGCCCGGACCAGGAGCTGGTCGTCGACGAGCAGCACCCGGATCGGAGCCCCGCGCTCAGCCCCGTGGCCGGGGTCGGCCGCGATCACGCCGGCACCGGGATCCGGGCGTGCAGGGCGTGCCCTCCGCCGTTGCGCGGACCGACGGTGAGGGTCCCGCCGTAGGCGACCACGCGTTCCCGCATTCCGATCACCCCGTGCCCGTCGGGTGCGGGGGCCGTAGAGCAGCCCCGCCCGTCGTCCAGCACGTCGATCTCGAGCTCCCGTGGGCCCCAGCGCACCGCTACGTCGGCGCTGGCCTCCGGGCCGGCGTGCTTGATCACGTTGGTCAGGCCTTCCTGGACGATCCGGTAGACGATCAATCCGAGGCCTGGTTCGACCGGTCCGACCGGCGGCTGCAGGTTCAGCCGCACGTCCAGCCCACCGCTCCTGACCCGCTCAACCAGCTCGGGGAGCTGCTCGATGCTCGGCTGCGGCAGCAACGACTCGCCGTGGCTCTCGGGGGCATCCCCGGTCGTGTCGTGGCGGAGCACGCCCAGCAACAGCCGCATCTCGGCCAGCGCCTGCCGGCCGGTCTCCCCGATCGTCTCCAGCGCCGTCTGAGCGGCCGCCGGGGAGGATGCGCCGGCGTACCGGCCACCGTCCGCCTGGGCGATCACCACCGTGAGGGAGTGGGCCACGACATCGTGCATCTCGCGCGCGATCCGGGCTCGCTCCGCCGAGACGGCCAACCGGGACTGCTGGTCCTGCTCCACCTCGAGCAGCCGGGCCCGCTCGGCCAGGTCCTCGAGACGTTCGCGGCGGACTCCACGCAACGCACCGAACGCCCACGGTGCCAGCACAGCGGCGGCCAGGATGAGTGACTGCTCGGACGCCTCCACCAGCCCGGCCGACGGGTCGTACGCGGTCACGCTCATCAGGACCGTGCCCAGCAGGCCGGCCGCCAGGGCGAGGCGCCCCGCCCACCGCGGCCCGAAGGCGGTGACGGAGTACACCGCGGCCGGGACCGCGAAGTCCGCCAGTCGCGGGCCCAAGGAGTCGCCCGTGAGCAGCCACTGCAGGAACGCGACGTTGAACACGAGGGCCGACGAGAGCACCGGCTTCGTCCGGCGGAGGGCGAGCGGCAGTGTGAGCGCGACCGACACCAGCCCCCCGCGACCACCGCCCTCGATCCACACGCACATCAGCGCGGCGGTCACAGCGACGCTGCTGTCGACCAGCGCCGTGTGCCGGCCCAGCCAGGAGTCGAACCATTCGCTGAGCATCCCTGACAGGATAGATCGGCACCCCGACTCTGCGCCGCCTCCCCACGCATCCGGTGAGGCCCGCGTGCTCGATCGGCGTCAGCCCTGGTGAGCCCTCCACAGGTGCTGGGCCACCATCAGGTCGAGGTGACCGCCGCCGCCGTTGGAGAACATGGTGATCTGGTCCCCGCGGGTGCGGCCCGGGTGCTCGCCCCGGCACAGCTGGTACAGGTCGGCCCGCACCTCGTCGACCGTGATCACCCCCGCAGCGATCGGGATCACCAGGTCGCCGCCCTCGGTCAGTGGCGCCGTCCGGTCGTCGAGGAAGATCTCGGCCCGGCGCACCACGTCGTCGTCCACCTCGCGGTGGTCGGGCAGGTAGGCGCCCACGCAGTCCAGGTGAGTGCCCGGGCGCACCAGCTCGCCGCGGATCAGCGGGTCGCGGGTCATCGTCGCGGTGCAGATCACGTCCGCCCGGCCGGTCGCCCGGTTCAGGTCGTCGACCCGCTCGTCGGCGACCCCGGTGGCGACCAGCGCCTCGGCACCCGCCGGAGACCGGTTCCAGATCAGCACCCGCTCGATCGAGGGCCGGACGGCGCGGTGCGCCGCGATCAGATGCGGCGCCAGACCTCCGGCGCCCACCATCAGCAGGGTGCGCGCATCGCTGCGGGAGCAGAAGCGGGAGCCGAGCGCGCTGTCGGCAGCGGTCTTGCGGTAGGTCAGTTCGGTGCCGTCGATCAGTGCGATCGGCGCGCCGGTGCGACCGTCGAACAGCACCACCACGGCCTGTACCGCGGGGAGCCCGTTGGAGGCCGGGTTGCCGGGGAAGACGGTGACCAGCTTGGTGGCGATCGCCTCACCCGGCTGCCAGGCCGGCAGGGCCAGGAACCGCTCCTCATGCCCATCAGGGCCGAACACGATCCGTTCGGCGACGGCCGGCCGTGCCCGGTGCGCCGAGGCCAGCGCCTCGACCAGGTCGAGATAGCCGCCCAGGCGGGCCACGTCCGCGGCGTCCAGGATGGCGATGTCTCGCAGGTGTGCGGGACCGGCCATCCTCCGATCGTGGCACGGTGCCCGCTGCGGCGCTGACCCGGCCTCTCGGGGCAGGGCGGGCGGCGCTACGTCCGCAGTGCGGTGACCAGGTCGGCGACCAGCCGGTCGACACCGAGGTCCACGTCGGCCGGGGTGAACCCCATGCGGACCACGACCAGGCCGGCGGAGGGCACAACGATCACTCGCTGCCCGTCGTGACCGGCGGCCCAGTAGGTGTCGGCCGGCATCGCCGGGTAGACCAGCGAACCGTCGGGGCGCCTGTTCACCCACCAGTGCGCGCCGTAGCCGTCCTCCTCGCCGGCCATGGCCACCGCGGTGGTGGAGTACCTCATCCAGTCACCGGGCAGCAGCTGCTCGCCGTTCCACTGCCCGCCCTGCAGCGCCCACTGCCCGATCTTCGCCCAGTCCCGTGGGGTGGCCCACAGGTAGGACGAGCAGACCGGGTGCCCGGCGGCGTCCGCCTCCCACACCGCCGAGGACATGCCGAGCGGCTCGAACACCAGGCGGGTGCCCAGGTCGGCGCCGAGGCCGGACCGCTGTTGCAGCACCTGGCACAGGATGTTCGTCGTCCCCGAGGAGTACTGCTGGTAGCTGCCCGGCGTGTGCGCCGCGGGAAGGGAGGCCGCATAGCCGCCCATGTCCCGGTTCAGGTAGAGCATCCTGGTGATCGGGGTGCCGAGGTCGTAGGTCTCGTCCCAGCGCAGCCCGGTGGACATCCGCAGCATCTGATCGACGGTGATCGCCGCTCGTCCGTCGGTCCACTCCGGCCGCAGATGGTCGTCGTCCAGCGCGATCTTCCCCTGCTGCACGAGGCGTCCGGCCATCAGGCCGGTCACCGACTTGGCCATCGACCAGCCCAGCTGGGGCGTCTGTGCGGTGAACCCGGCCCCGTAGCGCTCGGCGATGACCGTGCCCCGGTGGACGACGACCACCGCCCGGGTGTTCAGGGCAGTGGCACGCTCGTGCTCGCCGAACGCGGCGTCCACCGCCGTGGCGACCGCGGCCCCGGCCGCTGCCGCAGCGGTGGGCAGGTCGCGGCCGCTCGTGACCGTCGTCGCCGCCTGGGCGGGTCGCTCCGGGGCCAGGGTGCAGCCCGAGCCCCTGGTGTAGTGGGCCGTCTGACGGAACAGGACGCCGAGCACGGAGGTGGTGGCGGTGGCGTTCTCGGTGGAGACGGAGGTGCGCAGGAAGGGGACCAACGGGTTGTCGGGAAGGTCGGCAGCTGGGGCGTCGGGGCCGCGGCCGGCGACGAAGCGGACGGCGCAGGCGTTGTGCGCCGCGTAGCCGGTGCCGGTCATCAGCAACGGGCGCGCGTAGATCAGGGCCCCGGCCACCGCGGCCAGGACGACGGCGAACACGGCCAGCAGGACCCGGCGCCATCTCATGGCCGGAAGGCTACTGGCCGTTGCCGTCGGTCAGGCGGCGGTGCAGCTCATCCAGTTCTGCCAGTTGCCGCCGGCGGCGAACTCGCTGACCAGCAGGCCCTGGAAGGCCCCGCCGATCGGGGTTCCAGGCAGCATCAGGTGGTAGGTGTTGCTGCTGGCGTCCTTGCCGACCTTCCACTGGTTCAGGGCGTACGTGGTCTTCCAGTAGCCGCTCCACCACGCGTTGTCCAGGGACGGAGCCTGACTGGTCACCAGGACCCGGTCGACGTAGTTGCGGACGGTGACGTTGCTCGGGGTGGCCCCGGTGAGCGTTCCGGTCACCTTCTGCAGGGTGTAGTTCCGGCTGATGGTCCCCTGACAGGAGAAGGAGCGCGAGGTGGTCGCCGACGCCGGCGAGACCGCGTCGACGGCGGGGACTGCGGTGGCGACCAGGGCGGCACCGATCAGCGCGGCGGCGCGGCGGCGCATCGTCATCTGGGTTCCCATCTGTTGGCGGAAGGCACGTCGGACGCTAGCCCGATATCGCCCGTCGCTGAAGGAGAGCCCGGTGAGAGTCCTCTCATCTGGCTTTCGCGTCGGCGCAGGAGTGAGCAGGCATCCGCCTCAGGACCGCCGGGCGCGTGTGCTGGACTGGTGCCCCGAAGGCGGCCGCGGCCGCGAGGACCGTCACCGAGGAGAGCAGCATGGGCGTCTGGGTCGGGCGAACGGCTCGCGAGATCGCGGCGGCGGTGCACCGCGGCTCGGCCACTCCCCGGGAGGTGGCCCTCGAACACCTCGATCAGATCGATCGGCTCGATCCGCAGGTGGGGGCCTTCGTCCGGGTGCGCAGCGAGCGGGCCGTCGCTGAGGCGGAGGCGGTGGGCGCCCGCGGCGACCTGGCCGCGCTGCCCCTGGCCGGCGTCCCCGTCGCGATCAAGGACAACATCCCGGTGGCCGGTGAGCCGACCCTGTACGGCGCCACCGTGACCGATGACGCGCCGGCGCCTGAGGATCACGAGGTGGTGCGGCGGCTGCGTGCCGCCGGGGCGGTCGTGGTCGGGATCACCCGGATGCCCGAGCTGGGCGTGTGGGCCACCAGCGACGACACGGACGGCGTCGCGCGCAATCCGTGGAGTCTCGACCGGACGGCGGGGGGCTCGTCGGGCGGGAGCGCGGCGGCGGTGGCGGCGGCGATGGTCCCGGCCGCGCACGGCAACGACGGTCTGGGCTCGATCCGGATCCCGGCCGCCACCTGTGGTCTGGTCGGGATCAAGCCGGGCGCCGACGTGGTTCCCTCCTCCGTGGGCCTGACCTCGTGGCGGGGGTTGTCCGAGAACGGCCCGCTCGCGACCACGGTCGCCGATGCCGCGCTGATGCTCTCGGTGATGGCCGGACGGCCCGAGCTGGCCCAGGTCACGCCGCCGCCGGGCCGGTTGACCATCGCGGCCTCGACCATGGTGCCGCTGCCGGGGGTGCGGGTCGATCCGGAGATCGTCAAGGCCGTCGTCGGTGCCGCCGCCGCCCTGCAGCGGGCCGGCCACGCCATCGTGCGGGCGGACCCCCCGTACTCGCAGAGCACCGCCGGAGCCATCGTCGCCTGGTACACGGCCTCGACCGCGGACGAGGTGGCCGCCGTGGACGAGGCGGGCCTGGAGCCGCGCCAGCGACGACACGCCCAGCTCGGGCGGACCCTTGAGCGCCTGGGCAGGGTGCGCCAGAGCGACCGCGACCGGTGGAAGGAGCGCGTGGCCCGGTTCTTCGCCTCGCACGACGTGCTCGTGACACCGGTCACGACCACGATGGCGCCACCTGCGCTGGCCTGGCGCGACCGGTCGTGGCGGGCGAACTTCTGGACCAACGCCCGATGGGCGCCCTTTCCCGGCGTGTGGAACTTCGCCCAGTGCCCGGCCGCGACGGTGCCCGTGGCGATGCATTCGTGCGGCATGCCGATCGGGATCCAACTCGTGGCGCCGCCCGGCGGCGAGGCGCTGCTGCTGTCCGTCGCCGGTCAGCTCGAGTCCCAGCTGCCCTGGCCCCGCCACGCCCCGCTGGCCGGCCCGGCGTGACCTCGGCTTGACCGTAGGTTGGCCGTCATGTCGCGCATCGCCTTCATCGGGCTGGGCCGGATGGGCCGGGGGATGGCCGGCCGGCTGCTCGCCGCCGGCCACCAGGTGACCGTCCACAACCGAACCCCCGGGCGGGCCGCGGCGTTGACCGAGGCCGGCGCGCGAGCGGGTGACAGCCCGGGTGAGGCGGCGAGGGGTGCCGAGGCGGTCTTCGTCATGGTCAGCGACGATGCGGCCTCGAGGTCGGTGTGGCTGGGGCCCGACGGCGTCCTGGCCGCGGAGCTGGCACCCGGGGCGCTCGCGGTGGACTGTTCGACGCTGTCGCACGCCTGGGTGCTCGACCTGGCGGACGCCGTCCGCGGGCGTGGGCTGCGTTACCTGGACTGCCCGGTGACGGGCTTGCCGGACGCGGCCGCCTCCGGCCGGTTGACCCTCCTGGTCGGCGCCGAGGCCGCCGACCTCGATGCTGCCCGCCCGCTGCTCGAGGCGTTGGCCGTCGACCTGGTTCACTTCGGCCCGGTCGGTGCCGGCACCGCCTACAAGCTGATCATCAACCTGATGGGGGCGGTGCAGATCGCCGCGGCCGCGGAAGCCATGGCACTGGCCGAACGCGCCGGGCTCGATCTCGACCAGGTGGCCCGAGCCATCGCCTCCGGCCAGGCGGCCAGCCCACAGGTGGTGCGCAACAGCCGGCGGATGGCGGACGGCGGTCACCACCGGAACGTCGTGTTCTCCGGTCGCCTGCGCCGCAAGGACGCCGCCTATGGGGTTGCCCTGGCGGAGGGACTCGGCCTCGCGGCCCCCCTCGGCCGCACCGCGCTGACCGGCCTCGACCGACTCCTCGAGCGAGGGCTCGGCGAGGCGAACGAGAGCAGCATCATCGAGGTGGCACGCCGCAGCGCTCCGGACAGGTGACCACCCTCGGGGCGCGGTGGTGCCGTGATGCCGTGGGTCTCAGGGCGATCGGGCCGTTGTGCCCTGGATCGGGTCGGCGCGCGGGTGTGACGCTGCGGAGGGTGCCGGAGCGCGCACCAGGCAGGGGATCAGGGTCGACGTGAGGGCAGAGGAGGTCCGGGCGTTGCCGACGCGTGAGGAACTGCTCGTTCCGTTCGCCGGACCCACCTTCGTCAATCGGTGGACCATCGGCGCGTACATGGGTGATGCGATCATGCGTCACCCCAGCTTCCGGCTCACGCCCCTGCCCAGGATCGGGTCGGTGTCGGTGTCGACGTCCGTCCGGCACTATGCGGAGTTCGTCGAGCGCGAGATCGGCCCGGGCACGCCGTATGTGGCGGTCGGGCACTCGCAGGGCGGAATCATCGCCGCTCTGCATGGCTTGACCGATCCGAATGCGCAGCATGTGGTCATGCTCGACGCCCCGCTGCACGGGGCGTGGCTGTCCTGGCTCCTCCTGGTGTTCCCGTCGGCCCGTGAGCTGCTGGCCGGGTCCCAACTGCTGGCGGATCTGCGTGAGGCCGTCCTCGACCAGCCGGAGCGCTTCACCAGCATCTTCTGTCCTCAGGAACAGGTGATGGACTCGGATTCGCCCTACCTCCCCGGGATCACCAACCTGCTCGTGGGATCGTCCCGGCAACTCGAGCAGTTCGCCATCGAGCACCCGGGCGTCGAGGTGACCGAGTGCATCGAGTCGAGTCAGGCCGTCACGCACACCTCGGCGATGCGCAACCCCGACTTCCGCGGCGCCCTGTGGCGGATCATCAGCCGGGAGGCCGACCTGGTCGGCATGACCTTCACCTGAGCGCGAGGGCCTGTTCGGCGCCACGCCTCGCGACGAGGCGCAAACCTCCGTGAGTTCAATTGACAGACCCCCGCCAGACCCGTAGACCGGATGCGCCAGAAGGTCGGCCTGCAACCGCGGCAGATCGTCGGCATCGTGCGGGAGGTACGGGCATGAACTCACCGATTGACCTCGACCCGAGGGTGGACCCTGCGGACCTCGAGCGTCTGATTGCCGGTCAACACCACGATCCCCACCACCTGCTGGGCGCCCACCTGCACCAGGACGGCGCTGACGGTGTCCAGGTCGTGATCCGCGCATGGCGTCCCGACGCGATGGCCATGGCCGTCATGATCGGTGGGCGGCGCGTCGAGATGCACCGGGTGCATCCGGCTGGAGTCTTTCTCGGGGTGTTGGACGAGGCGACGATCCCCGACTACCGGTTGGAGTCGACCGGCGCGGACGGCGCCGCGGTGACCTTCGACGACCCGTACCGCTTCTGGCCCACGCTGGGAGAGGTCGACCTGCACCTGTTCGCTGAGGGCCGGCACGAGCAACTGTGGCGGCATCTCGGGGCGAACGTGCGGGTGCATCAAGGGGTGCCCGGCACGTCGTTCGCGGTGTGGGCGCCCGGAGCCCGGGCAGTGCGGGTGGTGGGTGACTTCAACGGCTGGGACGGCCGTCGCCATCCGATGCGGGTGCTGGGCAGCTCGGGGGTGTGGGAGATCTTCCTGCCCGGCGTCGGCCCAGGTGCCGCCTACAAGTTCGAAGTGGTGTCCCAGCAGGGCCACGTCAGCCTGCGGGCCGACCCGTTCGCGCTGGCCGCCGAGGTGCCCCCGGCCACCGCAAGCATCGTCGCGCAGAGCGACTACGAATGGCACGACGCCGCATGGGCCGCCGATCGGGAGGCCACCGACCTGCTGCACGCCCCGGTGTCGGTCTACGAGTGCCACCTCGGCTCGTGGCGGTTGACCCAGGACGACGACGGGTCGTGGCGTCCGATGACCTACCGCGAGGCGGCAGCGGTCCTGCCGCAGTACCTGGCTGACCTGGGCTTCACCCACGTCGAGTTCCTCCCCCTTGCGCAGCACCCGTTCTCGGGCTCCTGGGGGTACCAGGTGACCGGCTACTACGCGCCGACGGCGCAGTACGGCGATCCCGATGACTTCCGCTATCTGGTCGACCAGCTCCACCAGGCCGGCATCGGGGTGCTGGTCGACTGGGTGGTGGCGCACTTCCCCAAGGATGACTGGGCGTTGGCCCATTTCGACGGAACCGCACTGTACGAGCACGACGACCCCCGCCAGGGTGAGCATCCGGACTGGGGCACCCTGGTGTTCAACTACGGGCGCCATGAGGTCCGCAACTTCCTGATGGCGAACGCGCTGTTCTGGATCGAGGAGTTCCATGTCGACGGCCTGCGGGTCGACGCGGTCGCGTCCATGCTCTACCTCGACTACTCCCGCCGGGAAGGTGAGTGGATCACCAACCGGTTCGGCGGCCGGGAGAACCTGGAAGCCATCGACTTCATCAAGGAAGTCAACGAGGTGGTCTATCGGCAGCACCCGTGGGTGATGCTGGTCGCCGAGGAGTCCACGTCCTGGCCGGCCGTGTCCCGGCCGACCTCCCTGGGTGGGCTCGGGTTCGGATTCAAGTGGAACATGGGCTGGATGAACGACACGCTGGTCTATTTCGCCAAAGACCCGATACATCGCCGTCACCATCATCACGAGCTCACGTTCGCCCTGCTCTACGCGTTCCATGAGAACTTCGTGCTGCCGCTCAGCCACGACGAGGTCGCTCACGGGAAGGGGTCGTTGCTGGGCAAGATGCCCGGCGACCGCTGGCAGCAGTTCGCCAACCTTCGTGCCCTGTTGGCCTGGATGTGGGCCCATCCCGGGCGGCCGCTGCTGTTCATGGGTGGCGAGATCGCCCAGAACGACGAATGGCACCACGACCGCAGCGTCGACTGGCACTTGCTGGACTACCCCGAGCATGCCGGGATGCAGGCACTGGTGCGCGAACTCAACACCGTGTACCGACACGAGCCTGCCCTGTGGGAGCAGGATTTCGACTGGACCGGCTTCCGCTGGATCGATCCCAACGACTCCGACCACAGCGTCCTGTCGTTCCTCCGGATTCCCCTGACCGGCCAGCGCGCCGTCGCCTGTATCGCCAACCTCACGCCCGTCGTCCGCCACGACTATCGGGTCGGGCTTCCCCACCCCGGCCGCTGGGTCGAGATCCTCAACTCCGACAACCCCACCTTCGGCGGCTCCGGCGTCCTCGCCGGTGACCTCACCGCCGAGCCCATCGGGTGGAACGGCTTGGACTACTCCACCACCCTCACCCTGGCGCCCCTCGCGGTCCAATGGCTGGTCCACGAACCCGAGCCCACCTGAGCGCTGCGGCCGCGCACCACATGCTGAGGCCTCCTCCCCGTCACCACGACGACGGGGGTCACGGGGCGCGATCCCGGTGTCGAGCGCCCGTGCCCGCGGCACGCGTGGACATGCCGGAGCCTTCGGACGATCATCATGCTCGTCCGCAACGAGCAGGAGAAACCGCATGCGCACCACACGCGTCATGGCCAACCTTCGAGTGGCCGACCTTGAGACGGCGAAGGACTTCTATACCGACTATCTCGGGCTGAGTACCGAGGAGTTCAACCTGGGATGGGTCGCGCGCTACACCTCGCCGGACACCGGAGCGAATGTCCAGCTGGTGATGCGCGATGCAACCGCCTCCGAGGTCCCCGTCATCTCCGTCCATACGCATGACGTCGAGGGCGCCTACGACGAAGCCCAGAGACTCGGCTACGAGATCGTGCATCCGCTCACGACAGAGCCGTGGGGCGTGCAACGGTTCCTCGTCCGAGCGCCCGACGGCAACGTCATCAACATCCTGAAACACCGGGATTGACCAGCCTCGCGGCATCACCGCGGCAGGCGGCGCAGCGCGGCGCGCAGGCCGGCGGCTGGGTCGCCCTCGTGGTAGGGCCACTCATCGGGCTCGATCCGGTCGAGGAATCCCTGCCACGAGATGGCTCCTGCCAGCGCATCGATCGGTGCGGCAAGTCTGGCCGCACGCGCGGCGTCGCTGCCCGGCGCAGCGCGGTGCCAGCGTGAGGCGGCCCCGGCGAGGACCTGCGCAGCATCCACCGGGGGCAGGTGCGCGACGAGGTGGGCCAGGTCCCGCGCCGGCTGCCCGACCTGGCTGTCGCCCCAGTCGAGCAGCGT
>JBAPWU010000537.1:0-1680 GCA_049283855.1 Kineosporiaceae bacterium | reverse complement strand
ATGCGCGCCCAGGCACCGAGCGCATCCAGGTCGCGCGGGCCGAGCCGCCACGCGGCCCCGGTGAGCAGGCGCATCATCGCGTCGCCGCGGGAGGCGTCGTGCAGCACCTCCAGCGCGGCCCGCAGGTCGGCCACCTCGGGAACGTGCAGCAGCCCGCCCAGACCCACCACCTCGACCGGTAGGCCGCGCACCCTCATCGCCGCCTCGAGCAGCGGGAACTGGGACCGGGCCCGGCACAGCACGGCCACGGAATCGCCTGCGCCCCAGGCCTTGTCGGCCATCTCGGCGATGGCGGCGGCCTCGTCCTCGACGGTGGCGTGCCAGTGCACCTGCACCTGGCCGGGCCCGGCGCCGGGGCGGGCCCGCAGCGGCGGCACGACCACCGTGGGTGCGTCCGGGGCCCACGGGGTGCCGGCCCGCAACGAGCCGGCCACCTGGTTGGCCACCTCCAGCACCGCCGCGTCGTTGCGCCAGCTGGTCGACAGGTCGGCCGTGCGGGCCGGCTGCCCGTCGCCGTCCGGGAAGTCGATCGGGAAGCGCTGCAGGTTGCCGGCCGAGGCACCACGCCAGCCGTAGATCGACTGGTGCGGATCGCCGACCGCGGTCACCGGGTGCCCGCCGCCGAACAGGGACCTCAGCAGGCTCAACTGGGCGTGGCTGGTGTCCTGGTACTCATCCAGCAGGACCACCCGGAAGCGCGCCCGCTCCCCTGCCCCGACGTCGGGCACCTCGCGGGCCAGGCGGGCGGCCAGCGCCACCTGATCGCCGAAGTCGAGCACCTCCAGCTCGCGCTTGCGGCGCAGGTAGGCCTCGACGATCGGCAGGATCCGACGGCGCGCGGCGAGCTTGTCCAGCACCGTGCGCACCGCCGCCGCCGGCCTGCCCGGCGCCACCTCGGTGATCTTCGCGGGCAGGTCAGCCACCCGGTCCAGCACGCCCTCGATGACGGCGTCGATGTCTGCGGTGGTGACCAGGTGCTCGGCGCACTCGCCGGCCAGGGACAGCACCGCATCGACCACCGTCGAACGCGCCGCCTCGACCCCGGCCATGTCGCCGTCCCAGCGCTCGACCAGTTCGTCGACGATCTGCCAGGCCCCGGCCTCCCCGACCAGCCGGCTGCCGGTCTCCAGGCCGAGGCGCAGCCCGTGGTCGGTCAGGATCGAGGCAGCGTAGGCGTGATAGGTCGACACGGTCACCGGCTGCGGGTCCTCACCGGGCAGCTCCCCGGGGGCGCGGAACCCGATCCGGCGCAACGCCGCCAGACGCAGCCTGACCCGGTCGGCGAGCTCGGCCGCGGCCTTGCGGGTGAAGGTCAGGCCGAGCACCTGCTCGGGGTCGACCAGCCCGTTGGCGACCAGCCAGACCACCCGGGCGGCCATGGTCTCGGTCTTGCCCGAGCCCGCCCCGGCGACCACCAGCAGCGGCTGCGACCCGGCCTCGATCACGCCGAGCTGTTCCGCGGTGGGCCGGTCCCGGTTGAGCAGTTCGGCGATCCGCAGGGCCGAGATCTGCTCCCCGGCCACGAGACGGGGGGCCTCGGCCGGGGGACCCACCCGCCGTGCCCGCTCCCGCGACGGCTCCGGCGCCCGGCCCGCGAGCAGTTCCTCGAAGTCGAAGGTGAGCTGCTCCTGGCCCTCGGGCAGCCGCGAGCTGCCGGACGGCGCCCGCGGGGTCACGAGC
>JBAPWU010000536.1:0-6228 GCA_049283855.1 Kineosporiaceae bacterium | reverse complement strand
CGCATTCCCGGCGGTGACCCGGCCGTGCGGCCGGAAGGGGGTCTTGAGGGTGGCCAGGTCGGCCAGGGTCGTGCCGGGGCGGGGAGGCTCGTCGGCGGTGGCCAGGCCCCATCCCTGCTCGGCGCTGCGGGTGGCCATCGGCACCAGGTCGGCCTGGATCCGCCCGGCCGCGTAGGCGGCGGCGAGCTTGGCCTGGCTGGCCACGGCGAAGGCGTCGGCGCGCTCCTTGGTCAGGTGCGGGAACCGGTCGTGCAGGTTCTCCGCGGTCTGGCCCATCACCAGCGCCGAGGGGTCGACCAGCTTCTCGGCCACGATCCGCGGGTTGGGGTCGATGCCCTGCCCCATCGGGTGGTGGCCCATGTGCTCGACGCCGCCGGCGATCACCACGTCGTAGGCGCCGAAGGCGATCCCGGACGCGGTCGTGGTCACCGCGGTCATCGCGCCCGCGCACATCCGGTCGATCGCGAAGCCGGGCACGCTGCTGGGCAGGCCGGACAGCAGCGCGGCCATCCGGCCGATGGTCAGGCCCTGGTCGCCGGTCTGGGTGGTGGCGGCCACGGCCACGTCGTCCACACGCTCCGGCGGGAGCTCGGGATGGCGGCGCAGCAGCTCGCGGATGCAGCGCACGACCAGGTCGTCCGCCCGGGTCTGGGCGTACATGCCGGAGTCGCCGGCCTTGCCGAACGGGGTGCGCACGCCGTCGACGAAGACCACGTCGCGCAGGGTGCGCTGAGTGTCGGGCACGGGAGATCCTCCTCGGAGGGCAGGGTTCGGGCCGATGCTACTGGACGGTAACAACGGTGGCGCACCCGGGCCGGGAGACCCGGATCACTCCGCCGGCGCGGGCCGTTCGGGCTCGGCCAGGGCGGTGGCCAGGGCGTCGAGGGTGAGTCCGATCTGCCACGGCCGCACCCCGTGGCCCTCCAGGACCTCACGCACCGTCGTGGGGTCGGCCGGCTGCGGGGGTGACCAGGTCAGCCTCCGGACGGCGTCCGGGGCGATCAGGTTCTCCACCGGCAGCCGCTGCTCCGCGGCGATGGCCTGGACGGCGGCACGCGCCCGGCTCAGCCGGGCCGCCGCGAGCGGGTCCTTCTCGGCCCAGACCCGGGCGGGCGGAGGTCCCTCGGCGGGCAGGTGCTGGGGCGGAAGGTCGGCCTCGGGCAGGGACCGGGCCGCCTCGATGGCGGCGGACCACAGGGTGAGGTGACGCCGCGCCGCGCGGCCGGTGAAGGTCTTCAGCGCCGACAGCTCGCGTGGCCCGGCGGGCTGGGCCAGCGCGGCCTCGACCAGCGAGGAGTCGGGCAGCAACCGGCCCGGAGAGACGTCCTGCTCGCGGGCCAGCTGCTCGCGCGCCGTCCACAGCTCGCGGACCGTGGCCAGCTGACGGCGGCTGCGCAGCCGGTGCAGCCCGGACGTGCGTCGCCAGGGGTCGGTCCGTGGCGGTGTGGGCGGGGCGGCGGCGATCGCGGCGAACTCCTGCCGGGCCCAGTCCAGCTTGCCCTGCGCGTCGAGCTCGGCGGCGAGCCTGTCGCGCAGGTCGACGAGGACCTCGACGTCGAGGGCGGCGTAGCGCAGCCACGGCTCGGGCAGGGGCCGGGTGGACCAGTCGACCGCCGAATGCTCCTTGGCCAGGCCCAGTCCCAGCAGCTGCTCGACGACGGCGGCCAGCCCGACCCGGGAGAACCCGGCCAGTCGCGACCCCAGTTCGGTGTCGAACAGGGTCGTGGGCCGCAGGCCGAGCTCGGCCAGGCAGGGCAGGTCCTGACCGGCCGCGTGCAGCACCCACTCGGCGTCCTGGATCGCCGCGCCGAGCGCTGAGAGGTCGGGCAGTGCCGCCGGGTCGATCAGTGCCGTGCCCGCCCCGTCGCGACGCAGCTGCACCAGGAACGCCCGCTGGCCGTAACGGTGACCGGAGGCCCGCTCGGCGTCGATGGCCACCGGCCCGGTGCCGGCTGCGAAGGCCGCGATCACGTCGTCCAGGTCGCCGGGGTCGGTCACGACCGAGGGAATGCCGTCGCGGGGGGTGTCGAGTTGCTGCAGCGGGGGGGTCTGGTCAGCCTCGTCCAGTTCGTCGCCGTCCGCCACAGCCCTTACCGTAGGCCAGAGCGGACCCGGTTCAGGCGATGGCACCCGAACGCATCGCCGTGGCCACCATCTCGGCGCGGTCACCGGTCCCCAGCTTGCGGGCGATCCGGGCCAGATGGCTCTTCACGGTCAGGGCCGACAGGCCCAGGTCCTCGCCGATGTCCTTGTTGGACTTGCCGTCGGAGACGCGCTGCAGCACCTGGATCTCGCGCGCGGACAAGGAGTCGACGCCGTCCCCCCGCTCACCGCTCTGGCGCGGGATGGCGGCGGCGGCGGCGGAGACCAGGTAGGCCCGAACGCCGGCCGTGATCGCGGCCCGCACGCTGTAGGGGTCATCGGCCGTGGTGATCACCAGGCCGCGGACCCAGCCCGCGGCCCGCAGGTCGCGGATCAGGGTGATCCCGGAGCCGTCCGGCAGGCCCGCCTCGGCCACGCAGATGTCGGCGATCCCCGCCCCGGCCTTCTGCCTGGCCTCGGCCACGGTGCCGACCTCGAGCACGTGCCGGGCGCCGAGCACCCGCAGGGTGTGGCCGACCGCCTCCCGCAGCGAGGGGCTGGCCACGACGACCATGGCGGCGAATCGACCAGGACGCGGCACCGGAACTCCCGCTCGTTCGACCAAAGTAGTCACGCCGACCTCCATGTCCAGCGGCCTCTCGGGCCGGATTGCTTACCCAGGAGAGGATCGGCACCGGGCTGAGGGGCCTTGAGGCGAGGCGTTCCGACGATCAGGAACGGCGACGGGGCAGGGGAGCGACGCCGGCCGGCAGCGGCGGGAGGCCACCGACGGTGCACAGCAGCGCGGCCCAGGCCTCGAGGTGGGCGGCGACGTCGCCCTGCGGGGTCCACGATGCGCGGACCTCGATCTCCACGGTGGCGGGGCGGGTGGCCAGGGCCCCGAAGCTCTCCGAGACCACCCGGGTGACGGTTCCTCCGGCGGCGGTGTACTCGGCGCCGGCGCTCTCGAGGCACTCCTGCAGCCAGGTCCAGCCGACCTGGCCGATCATCGGGTCGGCGCCCAGGTCGGGTTCGAGGGCGGCCCGCACGAACGTCACGGCGCGGAAGGTGCCCTCCCACGCGTCCTGACCCGCCGGGTCGTAGAGGAGGACGAAACGGCCGGTGGCCAGTTCCTCGTCGTCCTGCAGCACCTCCGCGCTGACGGCGACCGCATGCGGGGCGATGCGCTGCGGGGCGGGCACCTCCTCGAGGACCACCTCGGGGCGCAGGCGCACGGCGCGCAGGCGTTCCATCGCGACCACGAATTCGTCGGGCGCGTCCTCAGGCATCCTGCGCAGGGCCACGAATGGCAGCGTACGTGGGCGTCACCCTCCGTTGTCCGCGCGACGCGCGGGGGAGTGTCGCCCACGATGAGTAGCCTTCCGGGAATGGCCGCCGTCCTCGCCCTGCTCTCCGCCCTGTTGTGGGGCACCGCCGACTTCGCCGGCGGGCTGGCGAGCCGCCGGTTGCCGGCCCTGGTGGTGGTGGGGTGGTCGCAGATCGCCGCCCTCGCAGCCCTGCTGGCCGTGGTCGGGGCCAGCCGCACCTGGGCCGATCCGGACACCTGGCTGCTGTGGGGGCTGGCGGCCGGGGTGAGCGGGGCCGGGGGGCTGGTCTGCTTCTACCGGGCTCTGGCGATCGGCACGATGGGGGTGGTCTCCCCGATCGGGGCCCTGGGCGCGCTGGTGCCGGTGCTGGTCGGGCTGGCCTCGGGGGACCGGCCCTCGCAGGTGCAGGTGGTCGGCATGGCCCTGGCCCTGCTGGGCGCCGTCGCGGCCAGCGGGCCGGAACTGTCCGGCTCGGCGCGGGGGGCCAGCGTCGCTCTGGCCGCCCTGGCCGGGCTGCTCTTCGGCCTCGCCCTGGTCCTGATCTCCCGAGGGGCCCAGGGCAGCCCCCTGCTCACGGCGACCGCGATGCGGTTCTCCTCGCTGGTCCTGTTCGGCACGGTGGCGCTGCTGGCCCGCACCACCGGCGGGGTCGCCCGCCGCGACGTGCCCATGCTGGTGGCGATCGGGGTGGCGGACGGCGCCGCCAACGTGCTCTTCGGGTTCGCCTCCACCCTGGGGCTGGTCAGCGTGGTGGCCGTGCTGGGCTCCCTCTACCCGGTGGGCACCGTGCTGCTGGCCCGGGGCATCCTCGGTGAGCGGCTCCTGCCGGTCCAGGTGGCCGGGGTGGCGGTGGCCCTCGGCGGGGTCGCGCTGCTGTCGGCGGGGTGAACTGCGAGGATCGTCTGTCGTGACCCCCAGCGACGTCGACCTCTCCGCCTCCGCCCTCCTGCAGGCCTGCCGCCGTGAACGTCCGGCGCACACCCCGGTCTGGTTCATGCGCCAGGCCGGGCGGTCGTTGCCCGAGTACCGGGCCCTGCGCGAGGGGGTGGCGATGCTCGAGTCGTGCCGGCGGCCCGAGCTGATCACCGAGATCACCCTGCAGCCGGTGCGCCGGTACGGGGTCGATGCGGCGATCTTCTTCTCCGACATCGTGGTGCCTCTGGCCGCGGCCGGCGTCGGGGTGGACATCGTGCCCGGCGTCGGCCCGGTGGTGGAGCAGCCGCTGCGCACCCGCGCCGACCTGGACTGGTTGCCCCCGCTGGACCCCGGCCAGGTGCCCTACGTGAGCGAGGCGGTGCGCGCCCTGGTCGGTGAGCTCGGCGGGACCCCGCTGATCGGGTTCGCCGGCGCGCCGTTCACCCTGGCCAGTTACCTGATCGAGGGCGGGCCGAGCCGGGACCTGGCCCGCACCAAGGCCCTGATGTACGGCGATCCGTCGCTGTGGCACGACCTGGTGAACCGCCTGGCCCAGATCTCGGCCACCTTCCTGACCACCCAGATCGCGGCCGGGGCCCGCGCCGTCCAGCTGTTCGACTCCTGGGTCGGGGCGCTGCCGGCGGCGGACTACCGCCGGTTCGTGCAGCCGGCCTCGGCGGCGGTGCTCGCGGCGGTGCACGCCGCCGCCCCGCACGTGCCGAGGATCCACTTCGGGGTCGGCACCGGGGAGCTGCTGGCCGACATCGGCGCCGCCGGGGCCGAGGTGGTCGGGGTCGACTTCCGGGTGCCCCTGGAGGAGGCGAGCCGGCGGATCGGGCCGGGGTACGCCGTCCAGGGCAACCTCGATCCGGCGCTGCTGTTCGCGCCGTGGGAGGTGCTGGCCGAGCGGGTGCGCGCGACCGTCGAGTCCGGACGGCGCGCCCCCGGCCACGTCTTCAACCTGGGCCACGGCGTCCCTCCCGCTGCCGACCCCGACGTCCTGGCCCGCGTCGTCGACCTCGTCCACTCGCTGTAGCCGACCTGTCAGGGCTGCGTGGGCGGGTCCGGCGGCGTGGTGGGGGCGAGCGGCATCGGCAGGGGGGCCGTCGGCTGGGTCGGGCGGCGGCGGCGGGTGCGGGCGAGGCGCCAGAGGGGGAGGCCGACCAGCGCGCCGACCAGGGCGAACGGCAGCAGCGCACCGACCAGGGTGATCAGGACGCCGGTACTGTCCAGCAGCGCGTTCCACCCGTTGCGCAGGCCCTTCACGAACCGGTTGTCCTCCTGCGGCTCCTGGACGGCCGGGGTCTGCAGCACGACGGTCAGGGTGGCCAGGTCGGCGCGGTTGGCCAGGGTGGCGAGCCGGGCCTGCAGGGCCTCCAGCTCGGACTCGCGCTTGGTCAGCTCCGACTCCAGCAGCACGATCTCCTGCAGGGTCTTCGCGCCGGCCAGCAGCTGACGCACCCGGGCGACGCTGGCCTTCTGGGTGGCCGTCCGGCTGGTCAGGTCGGCGATGTCGCCGGTGACGTCCTCGGCGCTGGAGGAGCGGCTGAGTTCCTTGCCCACCCCCGCGGCACGGTCCAGGGCCTGGGTGAGTTTGGGTTCCGGGATGCGCAGCACCAGCACCGACTGACCGGTCAGGGCCTGGCGGGTCGCCTCTTTGCCCGCGGAGTCGGTGGTGGTCACCGGGGCCCCCGGGGCGGCGTACCCGGTGGTCTCGGTGGAGATGAAGCCCCCCAGGTCGACCGCGGCCTGGCGGATCCGGGCGGCCGGCGTGGCCAGCTGATCGACCTCGACAGTGATCTCGGCGGTGCGCACGATCCGGCGGTCCGTGGTGGCGGAGCCCTCGCCGACCTCGGCCTTGACCGCCGAGTCGGCCGCCGGTGCCCCGGCGGGGGCACCGCCC
>JBAPWU010000535.1:0-11224 GCA_049283855.1 Kineosporiaceae bacterium | reverse complement strand
GGGCCTCACCGCCCACCGACGAGCCGGGGGAGGGCAGGGGCTGCGCGGCCAGGGTCGACCCGGCGAACGGGAACAGGTCGGTGGCGCACTCGGGCGGCGGCGGCAGGGGAGAAGGGCTCGGGCTCGGTGTCGGCCCGAGCAGAGCGTGACCGACGACCAGTGCGGCGCCCAGTGCCCGCCTGCGAGCCTCGCCGATCCCCACCCGATCGATCGTGCCACGCCCCGCGGCCTCCGGGGTTGTGGAGGGTTGATGCACGCAGACGGTGCAGAACCTTCCACGACCCCGGGCGGGGCGTGGGGAGTTCGGGTAGCGTCCGAGGTGATGAGTGACGTCCTGTCTGGTTTCCATGCCATTGTCCCCGCGGGGGGTGCGGGCACCCGGCTCTGGCCGCTGTCCCGCTCGGGCCGTCCCAAGTTCCTGCTCGATCTCACCGGGTCGGGGCGCACCCTGATCCAGCAGACCCACGACCGGCTGGCGCCGATCGCCGAGTCGGTGATGGTGGTGACCGGGGTCGCCCACGCCGCCGCGGTCGCGGCACAGCTGCCCGACCTCGCTGCCGACGATCTGCTGGCCGAGCCCTCGCCGCGGGATTCGACCGCCGCGATCGGGCTTGCCGCCGCCATCCTGGCCGAGCGGTTCCCGGGAGCGGTGGTCGGCTCGTTCGCCGCCGACCACGTGATCCGGGACGTGCCCGCGTTCCACGCCGCGGTGGCCCAGGCGGTCGCCGTCGCCCGCGCCGGGCTGGTGGTCACGATCGGGATCGAGCCGACCGCGCCGTCCACGGCGTTCGGCTACATCCGGCCCGGGGCGGTGCTCGAGATCGGCGGGGCACCCTCCGCCCGACGGGTCGAACGGTTCGTCGAGAAGCCGGACGCCGCCACCGCGGCGGACTACGTCGAGCAGGGCTACCGCTGGAACGCCGGCATGTTCGTCGCCCGGGCCGACGTGCTGCTGGCCGAACTGGCCGTGCACCGGCCCGAGCTGCACAAGGGTCTGGTCCGGATCGCCGCGGCCTGGGACACCCCCGAGCGGGCCGGTGTGCTCGCCGAGATCTGGCCCGGCCTGGAGAAGGTGGCCATCGACTACGCGGTCGCCGAGCCCGCGGCCGACGCGGGTCGGGTGGCCGTGGTGCCGGCCGACCTCGGCTGGGACGACATCGGCGACTTCGCCTCGTTGGCACGACTTCTCGCCGCCGGGCGTGGATCCGGCCACGAGGACGGCGAGGACGACGACGGCCTGCACGTGCTCGGCTCGCGCGCCCGGGTGCTCACCGTCGATGCCCACGGACTGGTCGTCCCCGGTTCGGGCCGAACGGTCGCCGTCCTCGGCCTGGACGATGTGGTGGTGGTGGACACTCCGGACGCCGTGCTGGTCACCACCCGGGCCCGCGCCCAGGACGTGAAGTCCCTCGTCGCCCAACTGCAGGCCGGCGCCCGCCTCGACCTGCTGTAGCCCGAACCCGGTCGTCGAGCACGGTGTGACGTCGTGCCCATCTGACGGGCACTGAGTGACACCGCGCCCGCCCGTGATGGGCGCGACGCCGCGCAGTAGCGGGCCAGGCGTTGCTCACCGCGATGGCGGCGGGTTGTGACAGGTCCCACCTGTGGTCCTGGGTGCTGGCGGGGTGTCGTCGGTAGCCTCATGCGCAGGTCACCCATGCGCGAATCCAGGAGGCAACGATGAGCGGGGAAACTGCCGGCACCTCGAAGAGCCGTACCGAGTCGGGTCTGCCGATGAAGCCGCTCTACGGTCCGGAGGAGCTCGACGGGTTCGACCCCGAGGCCGCTCTCGGCACGCCCGGCAAGTACCCGTTCACCCGCGGCCCCTACTCCTCGATGTACACCGGCCGTCCGTGGACGATGCGCCAGTACGCCGGGTTCGGCAACGCCCGCGAGTCCAACGCTCGCTACCACCAGCTGGTCAGCGCCGGCACGGGCGGCCTCAGCGTGGCCTTCGACCTGCCGACCCAGATGGGGTACGACTCCGACGACCCCATGGTCGCCGGTGAGGTGGGCAAGGTCGGGGTCGCGATCGACTCGCTCGAGGACATGAAGACCCTGTTCGGCGGTCTGCCGCTGGACACCGTGTCGACCTCGATGACGATCAACGCGCCGGCCGCCGTGCTGCTGCTGATGTACCAGCTGGTCGCCGAGGAGCAGGGCGTCGACGCCACGAAACTGGCCGGGACGATCCAGAACGACGTGCTCAAGGAGTACATCGCCCGCGGCACCTACATCTTCCCGCCGAAGGCCTCGCTGCGACTGATCAGCGACATCTTCGCCTACTGCCGCACGGAGATGCCGCGCTGGAACACCATCTCCATCTCCGGCTACCACATGGCCGAGGCGGGGGCGACGCCCGCTCAGGAGATCGCGTTCACCCTGGCGAACGCCAAGGAGTACGTGCGCGCCGCGCAGGCCGTCGGGCTGAGCGTGGACGACATCGGGCCGCGGCTGTCGTTCTTCTTCGTGGCCCGCACGACCCTGCTCGAGGAGGTCGCCAAGTTCCGCGCCGCCCGGCGGGTCTGGGCGCGGATCGTCAAGGAGGAGTTCGGCTCCACCAACCCCAAGAGCCAGATGCTGCGTTTCCACACGCAGACCGCGGGTGTGCAGTTGACCGCCCAGCAGCCCGAGGTGAACCTGGTCCGGGTCGCGCTGCAGGGCCTCGGCGCCGTCCTGGGGGGTACCCAGAGCCTGCACACCAACTCCTACGACGAGGCGATCGCGCTGCCCACCCAGAAGGCGGCGCGCCTGGCCCTGCGCACCCAGCAGGTGATCGCCTACGAGAGCGACGTCTGCAAGACGGTCGACCCCTTCGCCGGCTCCTACGTGATCGAGTCGCTGACCGACGAGCTCGAGGCGGAGATCCTCGACCTGATCAAGCAGGTCGAGGACCGCGGCGGCGCGGTGGCGGCGATCGAGCAGGGCTTCCAGAAGAGCGAGATCGAGCGCTCGGCCTACGCCGTGGCCCAGGAGATCGACTCGGGCGAGCGGGTGGTCGTGGGGGTGAACTCGTTCACCATCGAGGACGAGGAGCCCTATGAGCCGTTGCGGGTCGACCCGGCGATCGAGGTGGAGCAGCGGGAGTCCCTGGCCAAGCTGAGGGCCGAGCGGGACAACGCCGCGGTGGAGGCGGCGCTCGCGGAGATGAAGGCCGCGGCCCTCGGCACCGACAACCTGCTGGTGCCGATGAAGAAGGCGCTCGCGGCCCGGGCCACGATCGGCGAGGTCAGCAATGCGCTGCGCGACGTGTGGGGCACCTACACCCCGCACGACAACTTCTGAGGCGCCGGCTCACTCCCTCCGGAGTGGACCGATGGACGTGCCAGCCGAACGTCCGAGGAGTGGACCCGAACGTCCGATCCGGGAGCTCGCGGGATGACGCCTGCGGGCAGGGTGGGGCGGCTACTCTGAACGTCCTGTGAAGCGTCCATCCTTGACCTCGCTGCTCGCACCGCTCACCGACGAGTTGGTCGCGTTCCGCCGAGACCTGCACGCCCACCCCGAGGTCGGGCACAGCGAGTACCGCACCACGCAGCGGATCGCCGAACGGCTCACCCGGGCCGGCCTGGAGCCCCAGCTGCTGCCCGGCACGGGCCTGCTCTGCGACATCGGCGATCCGGGCGGGCGCACGGTGGCACTGCGTGCCGACATCGACGCCCTGCCGCTGCCCGAGGAGACCGGCCTGGACTTCGCGTCGACGACCGAAGGGGTGAGCCACGCCTGCGGGCACGACCTGCACACCACGGTCCTGGTCGGCGCGGCCCTGGTGCTCGCCGAGCTGGACGCCGCGGGCTCGCTGCCCGGACGGGTGCGGTTGATCTTCCAGCCGGCCGAGGAGATCAACCCGGGCGGGGCGTTGACCGTGATCGCGAACGGCGGCCTGGACGACGTGGAGCGCGCGTATGCGCTGCACTGCGACCCCAGCCGCGACGTCGGGGTCGTCGGCATCCGGGGCGGGCCGATCACCTCGGCATCGGACTCGGTGGTGGTCCGCCTCGACGGCGCCGGCGGGCACACCTCGCGCCCGCACGTCACCCAGGACCTGGTGTTCGCCCTGGCCCAGGTGGTCACCCAGGTGCCCGCGATCCTCAGCCGACGCCTCGACCCGCGGTCCGGGGTGGCCATGGTCTGGGGACGGATCCGCGCCGGCGGGGCACCGAACGCGATCCCCCGCACCGGCGAGGTGGCCGGCACCCTGCGCTGCCTCGACACCGCCGTCTGGGCCCGGGCCGGGTCGTTGGTCACCGATGTGGTGCACGACGTCGTCCGCCCGTACGGGTTGCGGGCCGAGGTGACCCACACCCGGGGCGTGCCGCCGACGGTGAACGACGCGGACGCCGTGCTGCTGGTCGAGGACGCCGTGCAGGCCGAGCTCGGCGAGGGCAGCGTGGTGCTGGCCGAGCAGAGCCTGGGCGGTGAGGACTTCGCCTGGATGCTGGAGAAGGTGCCCGGGGCGATGATGCGCCTCGGCACCCGAAGCCCCGGCGGGCGCACCTACGACCTGCACCAGGGCGACCTGGTGGTGGACGAGCGCGCTCTCACGGTCGGTGCCCGGGTGCTCGCCGCGATCGCCCTGCGCGACCTGGACCGGGGACACTGAGTCACCCACCGGCGGGGAGGGCGGCCTGGATCACGGTTCGGACACCACAGGCCCGACCGTGCATCCGGGTCGTGGCCGGAGCGATAGTGTGCCCAGTCATGGCCCTGTGCCCGACCGGGCACGATCTCAGGGGCAACGAGAACGAAGGAGACACCCTTTGCGCCGGGTGACCACTCTCGTCGCGGTAGCTGCCGTGGCGACCATGGCTCTCGCTGCGTGCAGCAGCGATTCGAGCACCTCAACCACCCCCTCCGGCTCGGCGGCGGCCAGTAGCGCCGCCGGCACGAAGGTCAAGGTCGGCCTCGCCTACGACATCGGTGGGCGCGGCGACAAGTCGTTCAACGACTCCGCGGCGGCCGGGCTGGACAAGGCCAAGACCGAACTGGGCATCGAGTTCAAGGAGCTCTCCGCGAGTCCGGGCGAGACCGACGCGGACAAGGAGACGCGGCTCAAGCTGCTGGCCCAGGGCGGCTACAACCCGGTCATCGCCGTCGGCTTCCTGTACGGGACTGCGCTCGGCAAGGTCGCTCCGCAGTTCCCGAAGGTGCAGTTCGCCATCATCGACTCGATCGTCGAGGGCGCGGACAAGAAGCCGCTGGCGAATGTCACCGGCCTGACCTTCGCCGAGCAGGAGGGCTCGTACCTCGTCGGCGTGGCGGCTGCACTGAAGAGCAAGACGCACAACGTCGGCTACGTCGGCGGGTGCCTGATCCCGCTGCTGCAGAAGTTCGAGGCGGGCTTCACCGCCGGTGCCAAGTCGGTCGACCCCGCCATCAAGGTGCAGCTCAACTATCTGTCCAAGCCGACCGACCCCACTCCGTGCTCTGGTTTCAACGACCCGGCCAAGGGCACCGTCGTGGCGAACGGGATGTACGACGCCAAGGCCGACATCGTCTTCGCCGCGGCCGGAGGTTCGGGCACCGGCGTGTTCCAGGCCGCCAAGGCCAAGGGCAAGCTGGCCATCGGCGTCGACTCCGACCAGTACGAGAGCGCCTCGGCCGACCTCAAGCCGGTGATCATGACGTCGATGCTCAAGCGGGTCGATACCGCGGTCTACGAGATGATCAAGTCGGCTCAGTCCGGCACTCCGCTGACCGGCGTTCAGGTGTTCGACCTGAAGAAGGACGGTGTGGGCTACTCCACCTCCGGCGGCAAGGTCGACGACATCAAGGCCAAGCTCGACGAGGCCAAGGCAGCAATCATCGCGGGTACTGTCAAGGTTCCTGTGACCCCGTGACGGCTGTCGCCTAGCGGCATTGCGGGCCGGGTGGGACGCCTTCGGGTGACCCCACCCGGCCCGTGCTCGGTTCTCAGGTTCGCGACGAGGAGGACCCACGTCATGACGTCGTCCCCACCCGCATCGTCCCCGCCGGCCGACTCTGCTCCGGCTCCGGCCGCGGTGCGACTTCAGGGGATCACCAAGCGGTTCCCAGGGGTGGTGGCCAATCACGACATCGACCTTGCAGTGGCCACAGGTTCCGTACACGCCCTGGTCGGCGAGAACGGCGCCGGCAAGTCGACCCTGATGAAGATCCTCTACGGGATGCAGCGCCCCGACGAGGGCAGCATCGAGGTGGACGGCGCCCCGGTCACCTTCCACAGCCCCTCGGACGCCATCGCGGCCGGCATCGGCATGGTGCACCAGCACTTCAAGCTCGCGGACAACTTCACCGTGCTGGAGAACGTCGTTTTGGGCGCCGAGCCCGGCGGCGCCTTCTCGCTCGATCTGGACGCCGCTCGGCGCCGAATCACCGAGATCTCCGATCGGTACGGCCTCGACGTCGACCCGGACCCCTTGGTCGAAGACCTGGGCGTCGGCCAGCGGCAACGCGTGGAGATCCTCAAGGTGCTCTATCGCGGGGCCCGGATCCTGATCCTGGACGAGCCCACCGCTGTCCTGGTGCCCCAGGAGGTCGAGGAGCTGTTCTCCGCGCTGGCTGAGCTCACCGCCGAGGGTCTGACCATCATCTTCATCTCGCACAAGCTGGACGAGGTGATGCAGGTGGCCGATGCGATCACCGTCATCCGGCGCGGCACCACGGTGGCCACCGTGACCCCGGCCGAGGTCACCCCGCGCAAGCTGGCCGAACTCATGGTCGGCAGCGAGCTCCCGTCTCCACAGACCACCGAGTCGACGGTCACCGACACCCCCGTACTGACCCTCGACGGTCTCACCGTGCGCGACCGCACCGGTCGCGCCGTGATCGAGGACGTGCGCTTCACCATCCACGCGGGGGAGATCCTCGGCATTGCCGGCGTCGAGGGCAACGGTCAGGCGGAACTGCTCGACGCGATCATCGGCATTCGGCCCTCCACCGGCGGGATCGCCCTGAGCGGGCGGTCCATCGCGGAGCTGTCGACCCGCGCCCGTCGTGAAGCCGGGGTCGCCCTGGTCCCGGAGGACCGGATCCGGCAGGGCCTGCTGCTCGAGGCGCCGTTGTGGGAGAACCGGATCCTCGGCCACCAGTCCACCCCGCCCAGCGCCAAGGGGTTGCTGATCGATCGCCGGGCGGCCCGCGCTGACACCGAACGGATCGTGCGCGAGTTCGACGTCCGCACGCCGGGAATCGACGTCACTGCGTCGTCTCTGTCCGGTGGCAACCAGCAGAAGTTCATCATCGGCCGCGAGATGGCCGCCGACCCGAAGCTGCTGCTGGCCGCCCACCCGACCAGAGGCGTGGACGTCGGCGCCCAGGCCGCGATCTGGGACCAGATCCGGGCGGCCCGGGCCATGGGACTGGCCGTGCTGCTGATCAGCGCCGACCTGGACGAGCTGATCGGGCTGTCCGACACGATCCAGGTGATCCTTCGCGGGCGCCTGGTCGCCTCGGCGGATCCAGCGACGGTGACCCCGGAGGAGCTCGGCTCGGCGATGACGGGTGCCGCAGGCCGCGGCACCACCGCAGAAGGAGCGTCCCGATGAACTGGTTCGATCCGAAGCGCGCCATGTACGTGCTGGCGGCTCCGGTGATGGCCGCTGTGGTCGCCGTCGCCCTCTCCTCGGTCGTGCTGATGGTGGCGGGTCACTCGCCGGTGACGGCGTTCCGGGCCATGGTCGACTTCGGCATCCAGGGCGACAATCTCGTGAACACCATGAACAAGGCGACCGGCTACTACCTGGCCGCCGTCGCGGTGGCGATCGGGTTCCGGATGAACCTGTTCAACATCGGCGTCGACGGGCAGTACCGCTTGGCCGGGATGGTCGCCGCGATCGTCGGCGCCGCAGTCAGCCTTCCCGGTCCGCTGCACGTGGCCCTGATGATTGCTGTGGCGGCCCTCACCGGGGCGGCCTGGGCCGGGATCGCCGGGCTGCTGAAGGTCTATCGCGGGGTCAGTGAGGTGATCTCCACGATCATGCTCAACTTCGTCGGTGGGTCGCTGCTCGCCTGGCTGCTCTCCCCCGACGGTTTCGGCATCGTCAAGGGCAACACCATCGCGACCAAGGACATCCCGGCCTCGGGCTGGTTCCCGGGGTTCGTGCTCGGCTCCTCCGAGGTGTACGGGTTCATCGTCGTCTCGGCCCTCGTCGGTCTCGGCTACTGGTTCCTGCTGGGCCGTACCCGGTTCGGGTTCGACCTGCGGGCCACCGGGATGAGCGAGCCGGCGGCGATCGCCTCCGGGGTCGATGTCCGTCGGATGGTGCTGGTCTCGATGCTGCTCTCCGGCGGTGTGGCGGGGCTTGTCGGGTTGCCGATCCTGCTCGGAGCCAGCCACCGATACGGTCAGGACTTCCCTGCCGGCATCGGCTTCACCGGGATCGCCATCGCCCTGCTCGGGCGCAACCATCCGATCGGGATGGGACTCGCCGCGGTGCTGTGGGGCTTCCTCGACGTCTCGAACCAGATCCTCGACCTCGAGGGCATCCCGAAGGAGATTGTCACGATCATGCAGGGGACGATCGTGCTGGCCGTGGTCGTGGCCTACGAACTCGTCCGCCGCTGGCGTGCGGTCAACGAGCAACGACAGGTCGCGGCGCAACTCGCGGACGACGACGGCGCCCCAGAGGCCGTGGAGGTGGCCCGATGACGTCGACCCTTGCCCCGCCCGACGCCCCGGCTCCCCGCGCCGCACGATCTCGGCGCAGCAACCCGTTGTGGCGAGCCGTGTTCATCGCCGTGGCGGTGCTCGCCATCCTGGCGATCACCGGCGCCGTCAGCGGCGCCGTTGACCTCACCTCGGCCGGGACGGCCGGGGCAGCCCTCACCCTGACCGTGCCCATCCTGCTCGCCGGGCTGGCGGGGCTGTGGTCCGAACGCGCCGGGGTGGTCAACATCGGCCTCGAGGGCATGATGGTGCTCGGGACCTGGTGCGCCGCCTACGGATCGCTCCACGGCGGACCCTGGGTCGGGCTGATCTCCGGAGCCGTCGGCGGTGCACTCGGCGGCGCCGTCCACGCTCTGGCCACGGTCACCTTTGGCGTCGACCACATCGTTTCCGGGGTGGCGATGAACCTGCTCGGCCCTGGGATCGCCCGCTTCCTCTCCTCGCTGCTGTTCACCGACGTTCCGGGCGGCGGGGTGACCCAGAGCCCGCAGGTCGAGCAGCCGCCGACGTTCACCGTGCCCGGGGTGTCGAGTGCACTGACCTCGATCGCTGAGCGCCAGATCGCGGGCATCTCCGACCTCGCCGCTGTCCTCGCCGGATTCGTGACCGGCATCTCCTGGGCCACGGTGATCGCGCTCGCCCTGATCCCCGGCTCGTGGTACGTGCTGTGGCGCACCCGGCTGGGCCTGCGGCTGCGCTCCTGCGGGGAGAACCCGTACGCAGCCGAGGCACTTGGCGTGAACGTGTTGCGCTACAAGTACCTCGCCGTGATCGTCTCCGGGGCAATGGCCGGGCTGGGCGGGGCGTTCCTGTCTCTGGTGGCCTCCAACTTCTATCGTGAGGGACAGACCGGCGGTCGCGGCTTCATCGGTCTCGCCGCGATGATCTTCGGCAACTGGCGTCCGGGGGGGCTGGCGATGGGGGCCGCCCTGTTCGGGTACACCGACGCCGTCCAGCTGCGTCAGGGTGAGACCAGCGTGCACGCGCTGTTCCTGGCCGTCGGGATCGCCCTCGCCCTGGTCGGGGCCTGGCTGATTGTGCGGGTCTCGCGGCGGCTGGGCGTGACCTGCCTGGTGCTGGCGGCGCTGGCTCTGGCGGTCTACTTCCTCGCCGACACCATTCCGTCGCAGTTCGTCAGCGCGACGCCGTACGTGACCACCCTGCTCGTTCTCGGCCTGGCCAGTCAGCGGTTGCGGATGCCCTCCGCCGATGGGTTGGTCTACCGCAAGGGCACGGCGAAGTAGGGCGATGGCTGACCTGGGCACCGATTCGCCGGCACAGATCGACTGGGTGGTACTGCGTCAGGCGGCGCGCACGGCGATGGCTCGCGCCTACGCGCCGTACAGCGCGTTCCCGGTGGGCGCAGCGGGCCTGGCGCTGGCGCCGGACGGCGCAGCGCGGGTGATCAGCGGCTGCAACGTCGAGAACGCCTCGTACGGGTTGGGGCTGTGCGCCGAGTGTGGCCTGGTGTCCGCCCTGCACGCCACCGGCGGGGGGAGGCTGATCGCGGTCAGCGTCGTCGGCGGGGACGGCGCCCCGCTCGCCCCCTGCGGGCGGTGCCGTCAACTTCTGCACGAGGCCGGCGGCGGGGACCTGCTGCTGGAGACAGCGGCCGGGGTCGAGCCGTTGCGCCGGCTGCTGCCCGACGCCTTCGGCCCGGAGGATCTACGCATCTACGACGCGGCGGGGGAGCAACCGTGAGTGAGCCCCTCGCCGCGGTCGACGTGATCGCCGCCAAGCGGGACCGGCACGAGCTGACCGACCCCCAGATCGACTGGGTGATCGATGCCTACACCCGGGGAGCGGTCGCCGACGAGCAGATGTCGGCATTGGCGATGGCGATCCTGTTGAACGGGATGACCCGGCGCGAGATCGCCCGGTGGACGGCGGCGATGATCGCCTCGGGGGAGCGGATGGACTTCTCCGGGCTCGGTCGCCCGACCGCCGACAAGCACTCCACCGGCGGAGTGGGTGACAAGATCACCCTGCCGCTGGCGCCGCTGGTGGCCTGCTTCGGGGTCGCCGTGCCGCAGCTGTCCGGTCGCGGGCTCGGCCACACGGGTGGCACCCTCGACAAGCTCGAGGCCATTCCCGGCTGGCGGGCCGCGCTGAGCACCGAGGAGATGCTCGCCCAGCTGCGCGACGTGGGAGCCGTGGTCTGCGCCGCGGGCGGCGGCCTGGCCCCGGCCGATCGCAAGCTCTACGCGCTGCGCGACGTCACCGCGACCGTGGAGTCGATCCCGCTGATCGCCAGCTCGATCATGAGCAAGAAGATCGCCGAGGGCACCGGCGCGCTGGTGCTCGACGTGAAGGTGGGCAGCGGCGCGTTCATGAAGACGCTGGACCAGGCCCGCGAACTGGCCCGCACCATGGTCGACCTCGGCACCGACGCCGGGGTGCACACCGTCGCGCTCCTCACCGACATGTCGACCCCGCTCGGGCTGACCGCCGGCAACGCGCTCGAGGTCCGGGAGTCGGTCGAGGTGCTGGCCGGCGGCGGCCCGCCGGACGTGGTCGAGCTGACCCTGGCCCTGGCCGCCGAGATGCTCGCCGGGGCCGGCATGCCCGACGTGGACC
>JBAPWU010000534.1:0-1524 GCA_049283855.1 Kineosporiaceae bacterium | reverse complement strand
CGTCCACGGTGGCCGGCCTGGGCGCGGCGGTCGAGGCCGGGCTGCTGTCGGCCGAGGACGGCGCGGAACTGCTGGCGGCCTGGGAGCTGGCCTCCCGGGTGCGCAATGCCACCGTGCTGTGGCGGGGCCGGCCCTCCGATGCGCTGCCCACGAAGCGGGTCGAGCTGGAGGGGGTGGCCCGGATCGTCGGCTACCCGCCGGGGTCGGCGGCCCGGCTCGACGAGGACTACCAGAGGACCACTCGCCGCGCTCGGGCCGTCGTCGAACGTGTCTTCTACGGTTGACCCGCCCAGGGGTGGCGAAAGGGCTCAGACTGGACCCATGCCCTCCACCACGCCCGACCTCGATCCGTTGTGGCTCAACGAGCCTGCCCGGTGGCGACGCTCGGGGAACGAGGTGGTGCTGACCACTGACCCAGCCACCGACTTCTGGCGCCAGACGCACTACGGGTTCGTGCGGGACAGCGGGCATCACCACGGGGTGCGGGTGCCGGGGGAGTTCGTCGCCGAGGTCGCTGTGCACGGGGAGTTCCGTGACCAGTACGACCAGGCCGGGTTGATGGTGCGGATGGACGCCGAGCGCTGGGTCAAGTGCGGCATCGAGTACGTGGACGGCGCAGCGACGATGGGCGCCGTGGTCACCCACGCCGTCTCGGACTGGAGCGTCACCCCGCTCGGAGCCGTGCCGCAGTGGCTGGGCCTGCGGCTGACCCGCAGGGGCGACGCACTGGTCATCGAGTACAGTCTCGACGGCCTGTCCGCCGACGCCGACGCCTGGGCCATGCACCGGATGGCGTTCCTGCCGCCGGCGCTGCCGGTCTCGGTGGGGCCGATGGCGGCCTCACCCCAGGGCGGTGGCTTCGAGGTCCGCTTCCGCGACTTCGCCGTCCGCCCCGCCTGACCACCCGTCCGCGGGCCCCGATCAGGCGATGCGCTGGTCCAGGCCCGTGCCGAGGCCTTGAGCAGAGCCGGCCCCGGATGCCTGAACCGAGCCGAGGCCCGAGGCCCCGGATGCCCGAGTCGGGCCGATGCCCGAGCTGAGCCGCGGCCCGAGCTGAGCCAAGGCCCGAGCCGGGCTGAGGCCCGAGCTGAGCCAAGGCCCGAGCTGAGCCAAGGCTCGACGATGGAGATCACTATGCGTGAGATTGGCTGCTATCACAGCCATTACCCCACATCGTGATCTCCATTATGACCTGCACAATCCAGCGCGCGCCCCTGAGTGATCACCGCGTGGCGAGCCGGGCCCGACCGCTTGGGAGGACGGTGAGGGCGCATGCGAGCGGGCGGCAAGTGGCCTGCAGTGCGGGTAGTCAGGATGCGGGGCGGGCGGTAATCGCCTGCAGCGCGCGTCGTCAGGATGCGTTCAGGCGGCACGTGGCGTGCGGGGCGCACAGTGACTATGGAGATCACGATGCATAAGATCGGCTGCTCATATGGAGTGTCCGGTTGTAAAGGTGCGTGAGGGGATTGGTCCGCTGGGTGTTGTGCGCCAGGCGGTTTCGGGAGGCGTGGCTGTGAGGCCGGT
>JBAPWU010000533.1:0-2695 GCA_049283855.1 Kineosporiaceae bacterium | reverse complement strand
CGGGCGGACGCCGCGCCCCCGGCACCAGGGACGAGCTCACCCGCGGGGCGGTGGCCCGGGTCCAGCGCTCCAGCTCGGCCACCTGGAGCAGCAGGTCACGCCGGGTCACCCGATCGCGCCGGCGCACCGGCAGCGCCGTCTCCAGGCCGTAGAGGGAGTCGAACGCCCCGGCCAGCACCAGTCGCTCCACCACCGGCCGGCTGACCCGGGCACGATGCCAGAAGTCGGCCAGCGTCCGGTACGGGCGGCCCGCCACGATCCGGGCCACCTCGGCCTCGGCGATGCCCTTGACCTCGGCCAGGGACAGCCTGATCCCGTAGCCCCGCCCGTCGGGCAGATCGGGCCCGGGGTGCGGCCGCTCACCGACGTCGTCCACCGTCTCGACCCGGTAGGTGGCCTCGGAGGCGTTGACGTCGAGCGCCAGAACGGTGATCCCGAGATTGCGGGCGTCGTCCAGGATCAGGCGCTTGGGGTACATGCCGGGGTCATGGGTGAGCACGGCAGCCAGGAAGGCTGCCGGATGGTGGGCCTTCAGCCAGGCCGACTGGTAGGTGGGCAGGGCGAACGCGGCGGCGTGGGCCCGGCAGAACCCGAACGAGGCGAAGGCCTCCAGCACCTGCCAGATCCGCGCCACGACCGCCTCGTCGTAGCCGCGGGCCAGGGCGCGGGGGATGAACCAGGTCTTGACCTGCGCCTGGCCGTCCCGCGAGCCCATCGCCCGGCGGACCTCGTCGGCCTCGCCCAGGCTGCACCCGGTGGTCTGGGCGACGATCTGCAGCACCTGTTCGTGGAAGACCACCACCCCGCTGGTGTCGCGCAACGCCTCTTCCAGGCTGGGGTGCAGGTACTCGACCTCGTCCCAGCCCTGGCGGGCGCGCAGGAACGGATTGATCATGTCGGACTTCACCGGCCCGGGCCGGAACAGGGAGATGTCGATCACGATGTCGGTGAACGTCTCCGGACCGAACCGCCCGATCAGCTCGCGCTGCCCGGGCGACTCGATCTGGAAGCAGCCCAGGGTGTGCGCGGTGCGGATCATGCGGAAGGTGGCCTCGTCGTCCAGCGGGACGGCGTCCAACTCGATCCGTTGCCCGTCCACCCGTTCGATCTCGGTGATGGTGTACGCCATCGCGGACTGCATCCGGATGCCGAGCACGTCGAGCTTGAGCAGGCCGAGGTCCTCGACGTCGTCCTTGTCGAACTGGCTCATCGGCAGGCCCTCCCAGCTGGCCTCGACCGGGGTGCGGTCGAGCAGGCCGGCATCGGACAGCAGCACCCCGCACGGGTGCAGAGCGACGTGCCGGGGCAGCCCGTCCAGGCGCTCGACCAGGTCGAAGAGCAGGTCGAGCCGGGGGGTGTCGAGGCCCCGGGCACGCAGTTCGGGCAGTTCGACCAGGGCATCGCGCACGTCCCGGGCGCGGATGTGCGGGAACGACGAGGCAATGGCGCCGATCTCCTCGGGCGGCATGCCCAGGGCGGCCCCGACGTCGCGGATCGCGTGCCGCACCCGGTAGGTGTCCATCATCGACACGCAGGTCACCCGCTCGGCGCCGAAGCGGTCGAGGATCTCGGCGTAGACCTCGCCCCGGCGGGCCGACTCGACGTCGATGTCGATGTCGGGCAGTTGGGCGCGCAGCGGCGACAGGAACCGCTCCATCAGCAGGTGGTGGCGGATCGGGTCGACCCCGGAGATGCCCACCAGGTGGTTGACCAGGCTGCCGGCACCCGATCCGCGGGCCGCCACCCGGACCCCGATCCCCCGGATGTCGTCGCAGACCAGGGCCACGGTGAGGAAGTAGGAGGCGTAGCCGAGGGTGCGGATCGTGGCCAGCTCGGCGTCGAGCCGCTCCCCCACCGTTCGCAGCAGGGCCGAGTCGGCCCCGGGATAGCACCGGGAGATCCCGGCCTCGCACCTCTTGCGCAGATCGACCAGCGGATCGTCGGCCGGCCCGAGCCCGAGCAGATGACGCTCGGGGAAGTGCACCGACCCGATGCCCAGATCGGCCTGTGGGTCGAGCCGGCAGCGCCAGGCCAGGGCCTCGGTGTCGGCGAGCAGCCGGGCACCGCCGTCGCCCTCGCCCGCGGCGTCAGCCACCCGGCGGGCGGCCGAGGCCATCTGCTCCGGTGTGGCCAGGTGACCACGGGCGCTGGTCCGGTCGAGGTGGCGGACATCCAGCGGCACCAGTCGCCGGGCGGCGTCCAGCACGTCGACGGTCGCCGCGCCGTCGGGGACGGCATGGCGGACGGCGTTGGTCAGCACCGCGGGCAGGCCCACAGCGCGGGCCAGGCCCAGCATCCGGGCAGCGTGCCCCAGGCTGCCGGGAGAACCCGGCGGACCGTCGTGGCAGATCACCTCGACCGCGAGGCTGCCCGCAGGCAGGGCGGAGCGCCAGCGCTCCAGGACGGCGTGGGCCAGGTCGAGACGGTGGGCCAGCACCGCCCGGCCCACCTCCGAGGACGCCCCCAGCAGGACGGCGAGCGCCGGCACCTGGTGATCGTCGAGGCAGGCATGGTCGGCGATCAGGCCCATGCTGGCGACCGGTGTGCCTCGCTCCCCACGCAGGTGGGTGGCCGACACCAATCGGCACAGCCGTCCCCAGCCCTCGGCGGGCAACCGGCCATTCGCCGGGTCCGCCCCCAGCGCCAGCACGGTCACCCGCGGCCGGCGCGGGTCCACCTGCGCGCCGCCCCGGAC
>JBAPWU010000532.1:0-2935 GCA_049283855.1 Kineosporiaceae bacterium | reverse complement strand
GCCGGCCTCGCCGAGCTCGGCGACCGGTTCTCGGGCCCGCTCGAGTTCGGCACCGCGGGGCTGCGCGGGGCCCTCGGCGCCGGGCCGAACCGGATGAATCGGGTGGTGGTGATCCGGGCCGCGGCCGGGCTGGCCGCCTTCCTCCGGGCGAGCGTTCCGGCCGGTCGGACCCCGCGCGTGGTGGTCGGGTTCGATGCCCGGCACAACTCCGAGGTCTTCGCCGTCGACACCTGCGCGGTGATGGCCGGCGCCGGGATCGAGGCGGCGATGCTGCCCCGGCCGCTGCCCACCCCGGTGCTGGCGTTCGCCGTCCGCCACCTGGGCTGCGACGCCGGGGTGATGGTGACCGCCTCGCACAACCCGCCCCAGGACAACGGCTACAAGGTCTACCTCGGCGGCCGGGTCGCCACCGGCCCGGGCAACGGCGTGCAGATCGTGCCGCCCGCGGACGCCGAGATCGCCGGCGCCATCGCGGCCGTCGGTGCCGTGCGGCAGGTCCCGCGGCCGCAGGCCGGCTGGCAGGTGCTCGGCGAGGACCTGCTGGAGGCCTACCTGGCTCGCGCGGCGGCCGTGGTCGAGCCGGGTGGGGCCCGCGAACTGTCGATCGTGCTCACGCCGCTGCACGGAGTGGGCGGGGACACCGCGGTCCGGGCGTTGACCGGCGCCGGGTTCGCCGCTCCCTACGTGGTGCCCCAGCAGGCCGCCCCGGACCCCGACTTCCCGACCGTCGCCTTCCCCAACCCGGAGGAGCCCGGCGCGATCGACCTGGCCCTGGCGGCGGCGTCCGGGCGCGGGGCCGACCTGGTGATCGCCAACGACCCCGATGCCGACCGCTGTGCGGTGGCGGTGGCCGACCCGTCGTTGCCGCCGATCGACGGGCGACCGGCGTGGCGGATGCTGCGCGGTGACGAACTGGGCGCCCTCCTCGGTGCGCACCTGATCGCCCGGGGCCTGCCGGCCGAGGCGGACGGCGTGGAGCCGGCGGTGGCCTGCTCGATCGTGTCCTCCCAACTGCTCTCCCGGATCGCGGCCACGGCCGGGGTGCGGCACGTCGAGACCCTGACCGGGTTCAAGTGGATCGCCAGGGTGCCCGGCCTGGTCTTCGGCTACGAGGAGGCGCTGGGCTACTGCGTCGCGCCGTCCGTGGTGCGGGACAAGGACGGCGTGACCGCGGCCCTGCTGATCGCCGAGCTGGCGGCCGCGCTGAGGGCCCGGGGCGACACCCTGCTCACGGCGCTGGACGACCTCGCGGTGCAGCACGGCGTGCACGCCACCGATCAGCTGGCGATCCGGGTGGACGACCTGTCGCTGATCGGGGCCGCGATGGCCCGGCTGCGGGCGGACCCCCCGGCCGGGCTGGCCGGTCAGCGGGTGGTCTCGGTCGAGGACCTGTCCCTGGGCAGCGAGGACCTTCCCGCCACGGACGGGCTGCGTTACCGCACCGACGGCGGTGTCCGGGTCGTGGTCCGCCCGAGTGGCACCGAGCCGAAGCTGAAGTGCTACCTGGAGTCCGTCGTGGCGGTCAGCGACGGGATGATCGGGCTGCCCGGCGCCCGGTCGGTCGCCGCACGACGGCTCGCCCAGACCCGCGCGGACCTGACCGCGGCACTCGGCCTGGGCGCCCCGGCGCCCGTCGCCGGCGCTCGGCCGGGGCCCCGGAAGTCCTGACGGCCCACCCCGGGGCGGAGCGCTGCTGACGCAACCGGGTCTCGACCCTCTGCTGTCCGCGGATAGCTCATAGACTCCCCGGATGAGCGTGACGTCGAGCAGTGCCGACACCGACCTGGTGCTCGACCGCGCCCGGGGAATCGTGGCGGCCGGCACCCTGGACGACGCCGCGCTGCGGCGCTGGATGCACGGCCTGCCCGGGGTGGACGAGGTCGGGGCCAACGCCCGGGCGGCGGCCCTGTCCACCCGTTCGATCAAGGCGGAGTCGAAGGCCTGGGCCCTCGACCTGGCCCTGCGGATGGTCGACCTGACCACGCTGGAGGGCGCCGACACCCCCGGCGCCGTGCGCAGCCTGTGCGCCAAGGGGCGCACCCCTGATCCGGACGACGCCGGCTGCCCGCAGGTCGCCGCGATCTGCATCTACAACGACCTGGTCACCGTCGCGAAGCAGGCCCTCGCGGGAACCGGGATCAGGGTCGCCGCGGTGACCACGGCGTTCCCCAGCGGGCGGGCCTCACTCGCGGTCAAGCTCGCCGACACCCGGGAGGCGGTGACCGCCGGGGCCGACGAGATCGACATGGTGATCGACCGCGGGGCCTTCCTCTCCGGGCGCTACAGCACGGTGTTCGAGCAGATCATGGCCGTGCGCGAGGTCTGCCAGGAGGCGGTGGCGATCCACGGCCGGCCGGCTCACCTCAAGGTGATCCTGGAGACGGGCGAACTGGTCACCTACGACAACGTGCGGCGCGCCTCGTGGCTGGCGATGCTCGCCGGGGCCGACTTCATCAAGACCTCCACCGGGAAGGTCTCCCCCGCCGCGACGCTCCCGGTGACCATGATCATGCTGGAGGCGGTGCGGGACTGGTTCGCGCTGACCGGCGAGGGGATCGGGGTCAAGCCGGCGGGGGGCATCCGGACCGCCAAGGACGCCGTCCGCTACCTGGTCGTGGTGCACGAGGTGGCCGGGCCGGACTGGCTCGACCCGACCCGGTTCCGGTTCGGGGCCTCCAGCCTGCTCAACGACCTCCTGCGCCAGCGACGCCGGCTGCGCACCGGTGCCTACGCCGGGGCGGACTACCTCACCCTCTCCTGACCGGCGCGTCTGGCATCTGGCATCCGGCATTCCGGCATCCGGCATCCGGCATCCGGCATCCGGCATCGACGATGGAGATCACGATGTGAGGAAATGGCTGTGATAGACCGTATGGGGTGTCGGGCCCGTGGGGTCCGGCATCTTCCGACGGGTGATGATCCGCCTGCTGGTTGC
>JBAPWU010000531.1:0-2945 GCA_049283855.1 Kineosporiaceae bacterium | reverse complement strand
CGGGAGGCCCCGTCCGCAGCGGCGGACAGCACCACGCGCTCGGACGTCGCCCGTGGGCTGCCGGTGCCGACCCCGCCGTACTGGGGCGAGCGCATCGTCAAGGGCATCGCGCTGGCCGAGTACGCGGCCTACCTGGACGAGCGGGCCACCTTCGTCGGGCAGTGGGGGCTCAGGGGCTCCCGCGGCGGGCAGGGGCCGAGCTACGAGGAGCTGGTGGAGACCGAGGGCCGTCCGCGCCTGCGGATGTGGCTCGAGCGGGCGGCCACCGACGGGCTGCTGGAGGCGGCCGTGGTGTGCGGCTACTATCCCTGCGTCTCCGAGGGCAACGACCTGGTGGTGCTGCATCACGAGGCCTCGGCGGAGGAGGCCGGGGTCGCGGTCGGTGCGGAGCGGGCCCGGTTCAGCTTCCCCCGGCAGCGCCGTGACCGCCGCCTCTGCCTGGCCGACTTCTTCCGCTCCCGGGAGGAGTCCGACACCCTCGGCGGGCCGGATGTGGTCGCCTTCCACCTGGTCACGATGGGTTCGCGGGTGGCTGAGGCCACGGCGGAACTGTTCGCGGACAACGCGTATCGCGACTACCTCGAACTGCACGGGCTGTCGGTCCAGCTGACCGAGGCGCTGGCCGAGTACTGGCACGCGCGGGTGCGCTCCGAGCTCGGGTTCGCGGGCGAGGACGACGACGATCTCGGTGGCATCCTGCGCCAGAGCTACCGGGGGTCGCGCTACTCCTTCGGCTACCCGGCCTGCCCCGACCTGGAGGACCGCGCGACGTTGGTCTCGCTGCTGCGCCCGGAGCGGATCGGGGTGAAGCTGTCCGAGGAGCTGCAGCTGCACCCGGAGCAGTCCACCGACGCGATGGTGGTCCACCACCCCGAGGCCAAGTACTTCAACGCGACATGACCGACCGGCTTCCCGCGGCCGTGCTGTGGGACATGGACGGCACCCTGGTCGACACCGAGCCGTACTGGATCGCGTGCGAGTTCGCCCTGGTCGCCCGGCACGGGGGAACCTGGTCGACCGAGCATGCGCATGCCCTGGTCGGCAACGACCTGCACACCTCGGCCCGCTATATCCAGGAGCACGGCGGTGTGCCCCTGCCTCCCGAGGAGATCATCGACATCCTGCTGGACGGCGTGGTGGAACGGGTCCGCGCCGACGTGCCGTGGCGGCCCGGCGCCCGGGAGCTGCTGCGCGACCTGGTCGCGCTCCGTGTGCCGAACGCCCTGGTCACCATGTCCTACCAGCGTCTCGCCGCGACCGTGGTGGACGTGCTGCCCGCGGGCAGTTTCGCCGTCCAGGTCACCGGGGACCAGGTCGCGCACGGCAAGCCCCACCCCGATCCGTACGAGACCGCGGCCCGGCGGCTCGGGGTCGATCCGGGGGAGTGCGTCGCGATCGAGGACAGTCCCTCCGGGCTCGCCTCGGCCCGGGCAGCGGGCGTGCCGGTGCTGGCCGTGCAGCACCTGGTGGATCTGACCCGACACACCACGGGTCCGGTCCTGAGCACCCTGGAAGGCGTCTCGCCCTACGACCTCCTGCCCCTGCTCGTCGCCCCCCTCTGACCCTCCCGGTCCCGAGCCCGGGGACATCTGCGCCTCCGCGCCCCATTGCCTCCGCACCCCATTGCCTCCGCACCCCATGCCTCCGCACCCCATTGCCTCCACGCGCCATGATCGCGACCAGCGGGCTGTTCGGACCCACCGAGTGGGTCCAGGTCGCCCCCTCGCCACGATCACCATCCTGTGATCGCCCTCCGGGGGCTGGATCGACCCCTTCCGTGGGTCCAGGTCGCCCCCTCGCCACGATCACCACCCGGTGATCGCCCACCGGGGGCTGGATCGACCCCTTCCGTGGGTCCAGGTCGCCCCCTCGCCACGATCACCACCCGTCGGGAGCGCCCACCGTGACTCGTGAGACGGGCGACGATACGTCCACAACCCGGGCCGTTCGTCGAGCCGTCCACAGCTCGTTCCTTCGTCCGTTCGTGGATCACATCGTCTCGGCAGGCTCCTGCGCATGCGAGCCCCTCACCACGCCGTTCCCGAAGCCGCGCAACGTCAAGCGGGAGTCTTCACGTCCGCTCAGGCCGTGGAGGAAGGGTGGACACAGCGACAAGTCACCCGCCGGCTCCGCTTCGACCATTGGCGTCGGTTGGCCGGCCGCGGCTTGGTGGCGGCCGACTCGACCATCGGCCCCTGGCAACGCGCCTGGGCCGCCACCCTGACCTGGCCCGGCGTGGTCATCGCCGGGACCACAGCTGCGGCCCTGCACGGCTTCCCGGTCCCCACCGGCACCTCCGTTGAGGTCTACTGCTGCACGCGGCGCCGCCCCGTGCCCGGAATCACCCCCCGACGACGCGCGCTGACCCCGGCCGAGGTGACGTTCGTCGCCGAGCTGGCCGTCACCTCACCGACCCGCACGGCGTGGGACTGCCTCGCCGCCATGGACTGGGATGCGGCACTCGACCTCTATGCCTGGCTCTCGACGCGACACGTGCTGACTCATGAGCAGTTGCGCGTGCTGAACTGCGCTCGGTCGGGACGCGTCGGCGCACCACAGGTGGCTCGGCTGCTGCGATACACCAGGCACGGGGCCGTCAGCGCGGCCGAGTTCCGATTCCACATCGTCATGCGCACGGCCGGGATCTGCGGCTGGTCGGCGGGGGTCGAGATCAGCGATGCGGACGGCGTGATCGGCCAGGTCGACATCCTGTTCCCGCGGGCACGGCTGGTCGTGGAGATCGACGGGATGCGCGCCCACGTGAGCCCCGAGGCCTTCCGCAAGGATCGGCGCAAGCAGAACCGCCTGATCAACGCCGGCTATCGGATCTTGCGCTTCACCTGGTGGGACCTCACCCAACGACCCGACCTGGTGATCTCGCAGGTGCGTGAAGCTCTGGTGATCGGCACGAGGGGGCCGTTCTGACCCAGCGAGTGGGTCGGAAC
>JBAPWU010000530.1:0-3289 GCA_049283855.1 Kineosporiaceae bacterium | reverse complement strand
CCCGTGCCGTCCGCGCGGAGCGCGGTGCGCCGCCGCGGGGAGGACGTCGTCCACGGCCTGGCCCGGAGGGCGGCCGCCACGCTGACCCGGTCCGGGACGTGGTGCGTGGCGGCCCCGTTGCTGAAGCAGGCCCGGGTCACCGCCGACCAGGCCGGGCTCGGGGCGGCCGAGCGCGCGCAGAACGTGCGGGGCGCGTTCGCGGTCGGGTCCCGGGCGGTGCCGACGGGCGTCTGCGTCGTGGTGGACGACGTACTCACCACGGGGGCCAGCGCCGCCGAGTCCGTCCGGTCGCTGCGCGCTGCGGGGGCGCAGGTCGCAGGGGTGGCTACCGTGTGTGCCACGCCGCGGCGGATCGGCCATCCGAACACCGGCTGTCGAGTCGATGCTCGACTGGACTAGCGTGGGTGGTGGTGCGCGTACTGCCTCGACTGCAGGAGGACTCCCGTGGAAATCGTGATCACCGGTCGGCACACCGAGGTGTCCGAGCGATTCCGGCGCTCGGCCGAGGAGAAGCTGGTCAAGGTGGGGCAGCTGGCGCCCAAGGCCCAGCGGGCGGACGTCGAGCTCTCGCACGAGCGGAACCCGCGTCAGACCCAGACCGCCGAGAAGGTGGAGATCACTCTGCGCGGCAAGGGCCCGGTGATCCGGGCCGAGGCCCGCGCCGAGGAGCCCGGGGCCGCACTCGACCTGGCCCTGGCCAAGCTGCTGGAGCGGCTGCGCCGCACCGGCGACCGCCGCAAGGTGCACCACGGCCGGCAGCGGCCCGCCTCGGTGCGGGTGCCGGGCGCCCTCGGTGAAGGCGTCGCCGGGGCCACCGTCGAGGCCCCCGACCCTGAGGGGATCGGCGCCGACGACGACGAGACCAGCCCCGTGGTGATCCGGACCAAGGACCACGTGGCGGCGCCGATGTCGATCGACCAGGCGCTCTACCAGATGGAGATGGTCGGCCACGACTTCTTCCTGTTCCAGGACGTCGAGTGCGGGCTGCCGAGCGTGGTCTACCGCCGTCACGGGTGGAACTACGGCGTGATCCGGCTGACCGTGCAGGAGAGTGTGGAAGCCGCCGTCTGAGCGAGCAGCTGACCCTCGCGCAGGCTCGCCGGATCGCGGTGGCTGCGCAGGGGCTGGGCCGTGCCCACCCGCGGGGCACGGTGTCGATGCGCCATCTGGATCGCGTCCTCGACCGGATCGCCGTGCTCCAGATCGACTCGGTCAACGTGCTGGTCCGCAGCCACTACCTGCCGGTGTTCAGCCGGCTGGGGCCCTACCCGCGGGCCCTGCTCGACCGTGCCGCGAACAGCACGCCCCGGCGCCTGGTCGAGTACTGGGCGCACCAGGCCTCGTTCACCGCTCCGGCCACCCACCGGCTGCTCGGCTTCCGGATGGAGCGCGCCGCGCAGGAGGCCTGGGCCGGCCTGCGCCGTCTGGCCCAGGAGCACCCCGGGCTGCTGGACGGCGTCCGCGCGGTGGTCGAGGACGGCGGCCCGCTCACCTCGGCGGAGATCGAGACGATCCTCGGCCGTCGGGTGCGCGCCGAGCGGATCGACTGGGGGTGGAACTGGAGCGAGGCCAAGATGGCCGTCGAGTACCTGTTCCGCGGCGGGGCCCTGGCCAGCGCCGGGCGGACCAGCCAGTTCGAGCGCCGCTACGACCTGCCCGACCGGGTCCTGCCCGGGGCCACCCCGGGCCTGTCCGCCGGGGCCGTTCCCGACGAGGAGACCGCCTGCCGCGAACTGGTGGCGATCGCGGCCCGCGCCCACGGGGTCGGGACCGAGGCGTGTCTGCGCGACTATTTCCGGCTCACCGGCGTGCAGTCCCGGCGTGCGGTGGCCGAACTGGTCGAGGAGGGGCGCCTGGTCCCGGTGACGGTGGCCGGGTGGCGCCGTCCGGCCTACCTGGATCCGGCCGCCCGGATCCCGACTCGACTGGGCGGCTCGGCCCTGCTCAGCCCGTTCGACTCGCTGGTCTGGTTCCGCGAACGGACCGAGCAGTTGTTCGGCGTGAGGTACCGGATCGAGATCTACACCCCCGCGCCCCGCCGGGTCTACGGCTACTACGTGCTGCCGTTCCTGCTCGGGGATCGCCTGGTCGCCCGGGTCGACCTGAAGGCCGATCGCGCCGCCGGCGTGCTGGCGGTGAGGGCGGCCTGGCTGGAGGGGGAGCAGGCACGCGGCCGCGCCACGCCGGGCGCGATCGCGGCCGCGCTCGCCGCCGATCTGACCCGGATGGCGACCTGGCTCGGTCTGAGCGGGATCTCGGTCCGGCCCCACGGGGACCTGGCCGCCGAGCTCGCCGCCGAGCTGGCCACAGCGTGACCGAGCAGTCCGCGCGACCGCGTACGATACGCCTGCGGGGGACCGATCGGCCGGATGCCCCGATCGTTCTGGGAGTCGTTCATGCGTGTCGCTGCAACCCTTTTCGCGTCCCTCGTCGCTCTGACCCCGGCTGCCTCGCCCGCTGGCGCCGCGGTGGTTCCGACCTCCTCGGTGGCGCGCGCGCAGTCCTCGGTCGCGTCGGTCTCGATCGACACCCTGCGCACCACCGGCGCGCGGACCGACGTGACGGTGAGGGGTCTGCGCCGCGCCGCGCAGGCGCGCTGGGTCGACCACGTCGTCGACGAGCGGCTGGTCTCGCTCGACGGGTGCCTGTCCGATCCGTCGGACTCCACGGTCCACCGCGGGGTGTACCGCACGCGGGTGAACACGCTGTGCGCGGGCGGGGTCGCCCAGGCCCGGCGCGCGGCGCAGGCGCTGACGGCCCGCAAGCCCTGGTACTCCGTGACCGTGCGCTCGGTGCCGGTGGTCGCCTTCACCCTGACCACCGACCTCGACCAGGGTCGCGGTGACCCGGTCGAGGCCGCGCTCGCCCGACTGCCGAAGGGCGACTTCCTCTACATCGAGGGCGACGACGTCTCGATGGTCTACGTGGGCCAGTCGGTCACCCAGGCACAGGTGGACGCCGCCCGGGCTGCCTTCGCCGGTCAGTTGCGGATCGCCGTCGACCGGGTGAGCGTGAGTCCGATCGACTTCGGCTGAACGTTCCGGGTGAACGTCCCCGGGTGATCTCCGCCAGATCGCAGTTCTCCCCCACCCGCTGGGGGAAGACCGCGACCTGAAGGTGATCATCATGGGCACTCGGCGGCGAGCAGGTCGAACCGGATCAGGTCCTGCACCGTGCCGTCGCGGAGCCGCTCGCCGTCCCGGTCCACTCCGCTGCGGGTGAAGCCGGCCGCCAGCGCCACCCGTTGCGAGGCGACGTTCCCCGCCGCGGCCCCGGCCCGGTGAGCCCC
>JBAPWU010000529.1:0-5977 GCA_049283855.1 Kineosporiaceae bacterium | reverse complement strand
GTTCGGCGCTGTCCGCCGCCGCCCTCGCCCAGAAGCTGGCCGGGCGGTCCGGCGCCCGCACCCCGGCCCTGGCGATCGCGGTCCGGCCGCTGCCGCTGACCGCCCGCGAGCGCGAGATCGTCACCTTGGCCGCCCGGGGGCTGTCGAACAAGGACATCGCCGAGCGGCTGAACGTGTCGGTGCGGACCGTCGAGGGGCACCTCTACCGTGCCGGCCTCAAGCTCGGCGTCTCCGAGCGCACCGCACTGGCAGGCGTCCTCGGAGTCGAGTAGCGCACTACTCGCACCCCTGTCGCTCCGCCGCCAGAGGCTGTTCCCACCCAGCCAGAGGAGGAGCCATGAGCACCATCCACGTCCCGCCCGGAGAGGGCCGGCACTACCCCATGATCGACGGCGACCACATCGCGAAGGCCGCCGTCCAGGACGCCGGTGGGGCCTTCGAGGTCTTCGAGGTGATCGCGCCCGCCGCGCCGATGGCGCCGCCGCACGTCTCGCCGTGGACCGGGGTCCTGTTCCTGCTCCAGGGCCGGATCACCGCACTGGTCGAGGGCACGTCGTACGACGTGGAGCCCGGCGGGCTGGTCGTCTTCCCGGCCGGGACGCCGAGCACCTTCGAAGTCGTCGGCGAGTCGGCCCGGTTCGTGGCGATCACCTCCGGCCACGGCGCCGGGCGGTTCTTCGCCGACTTCGCCAGCTCCGTTCCGGTGGACCAGCCGGTCGAGGACTCGATGACGGCGATCCTCTCGGTGACCAGGCGCCACGGCGTTGCGCTCGTAGGCACGTGAGCCGCACCGCATGAGGAGGCAACATGCTGGAGTCTGACGCCGGGCCGGGCACGGACGTATCTCGCGAGAGCGCGGGGCCAAGACGCCAGGGTTAGGTCCGAGTGTTCCCTCGCTGGCTGCGCTGACGGTGCAGACTCACCAGCCGCCGTCAGGACATGGCGCAGTCGAGTCATTTCGCCGCACGCTGCGCGTACCGGCGAACCTGCTTATTGCCCTAGAGGAGTGTCGTCATGATCCCGACCCTTGCCGGAGTCCATCACACGAAGCTGCCCGTGTCCGACCTCGACCGCTCTGGTCAGTGGTTACGCCAGCAGGCTGGCTGTCAGGTTGTGATCGAGTTCCACAGCCGCGGCCACCGCAGCGGCGTATCGATGACCCATCAAGCCGGAGGGCCGTGGCTGGGGCTGACGCTGGATCCGGCGCGAGCCGTCGCCGCGGCCGGCTTCCACGGCCCCGCTCACAGTCGACGACGCGATCGCGAGCGCCCAGGCCAAGAGAAGGAGTGGCTTGCCAGCCGAGTCGCCTCCCGCGACGCGAAGGATGGGACACGGTGAACGGCGTGGCCCAGATCGCCGCTCTGATCGGTGCGGTCACCTACATCGCAGCAGCACCCCTGGAGCTGTTCTTCTTCGCTAGACCCGCCGCGCAGGCATTCCTGCACGTCGAGGCCGACAACATCGCGGACGTGCGGATGTGGGCCTTCGTCGTCGGCTTCCGGAACCTGCTCGCCGGCATCGGCACGATCGTGGGACTCATCATCCTGCGCAGCGGTGATCAAGCCGTCGGCGCGGCCGTCGTCCTGACCTCGGTCTGGTACATGCTGCTCGCGAGCCTCGCCATGGGCATCGCCGACGCGCTCGGATACTGGAAACCCCGCGGCGGCAGCGTGATCGGCACGATCGCTTCAAGCCTTCCGCCGCTCATCGCATTGATCGCCGTGACCGCCTGACGATCAGATCGGCGGCGCGTCGAGGGCCTGAGCCTCGGTCCACGGATCGAGGCCTAGACGGTGTCACCGGAGTGCACCGCATCGTTCGCCTGGAGCAAGGCGAGCACGTCGGTACACGTCATTGGTTCACCTGACGCAGCGCCGGTGTCAGACAAGTCGTCGAGGATCGCCTCGCTGCAGGCGCCCTCCACGAGCGCCTGGCCTCACTCGGGCCGGTTGGCCGCCCTCCCGCCGACGGAGTAGGGGGTGGTGATGCCCTCATACGCCAGATGCGCCACCAGGCCCTCGCCCGCGTGCGGCAGGTTGTGGCAGTGGTCCATCCAGATCCCCGGGTTGTCGGCGACGAAGGCGATCTCGTAGGACTCCCCGTCGCCGACGTTGAGCGAGTCGACCCACCAGGGGCTCCCGCTCGCCCGCACGCCGTTGCGGCTCACCACCACGGCGTGATGGCCGTGCAGGTGCATCGGATGGACCTCGCCGCTGTGGTTCGAGAGGTGCATCCGGACCACGTCGCCCCGGCGGACCATGAACATCGGCACGTCGGGGAACAGATGGCCGTCGATGGTCCAGAACAGCCCGGGGCGCCCGTCGATGAAGCCGGGGCGCCGTCCGATGGCGTACTCGAACCGCCGGGTCGGCGCGTCGGGGTCGAACCCCAACGGCGCCCCCTCGCCGTAGGAGAGCAGGTCCAGCGTCCGGCGAGGCTGCGGAACCGGTGCCGGCGCCGTCGACGGGGAGCCGAGCACGATCCCGGTGGCGCCGAGGTGGACCCGCACGGGCGTGCCGTCCTGCGGCATCGTCACCTCGACGTCCGCGCGCCCACCGGCGGTGACGAGCACGGCTGCATCCGCCACCGCGCTGGGCCGGTGCAGGTCCGTGCCGTCCACGGCGACCAGCCGGTACGGCGTCCCGGCCACCCACACCGACATCGGGCCGTTGTCGGTATTGATCACCCGGACCCGCGCGCGCCCTCCTGGGGCCACGGCGACCCGGACATCGCCCTCCACCGCGTTGACCGTGCGCACGCCGGCGTAGAGGTGAGCGAGAGCGACCACATCGGCGGTCGGCGGCCCGGCCCGTAGGGGCGTCGCCGGCGCGATCACCAGGGCCCCGAACAGGCCGCCGCGCACCTGCTCGTGCGACACCTGGTGCGAGTGGTACCAGAACGTGCCCGCCTGGTGGGCGACGAAGCGGTAGGTGTGGTCGGCTCCGACGGCGACCGCGTCCTGGGTCACTCCGGCGACCCCGTCCACGGCATTGGGAACGTCCACGCCGTGCCAATGCAGGGTGATGCCCTCCGGGACGGACTCGTTGACGAGCCTCACCTGGACCAGTTGTCCGGCCGTCGCCCGGATGGTCGGTCCCGGCGACGCATCGTCCAGCGTGAAACCGTCGACGGTGCGGCCGGAGGGCAGTCGGAGGCGCTGCCTGCGCGCGGTCAGCGTGAGCGCGACGTCCGCCGGCCGGTCCGGGTCGGCGATCAAGGTGTCGAGGCTGGTCCCACCCATCGCGTGCAGTGCGTGCGGGCCGTCCTCGGACCGGCCGGTGTCCGGATACCCCATATCCATCACCGAGTAGGTGTCCGGCAACAGGCTGGCCTGCCAGAGCCAGGCCAGCGGCCCGACGATGAGCGCGGTGACCGCGGATGCGGCGGCGAGCCGGCCGCGGCCGCCACGGGTGATCCGCCGCATCGGCCCGACCGTCACACCCGCGTCGTGACGTCGCGATCGCCGAGCACGACGGTGCTGGGAGCCGCGGCGCCGACCCGCCGCCCGGCGTACACGGCCGAGCTGAACAGGAGCAGGGCGTTGAGCCCGTGCAGCCCGCCCACGGCGGGGATCTCGTGACCGACCAGGCCGAGGGTGGCCTGGACCACGACCAGCAGCAGGACCAGACCGGCCCACCTCACCCCTCCGGGAATCCTGGCGAAGAAGGAGAGGATCAGCAGGAACAGCGCCAGCGCGGGGATCACCATCATCCCGTTGATGCCGTGCACCATGAACCCGACGAGTTCCGGGAACGGTGTCTCGTCGCTCTCCATCAGCGACTTGTCGAACACTCCGCCGCCCTCGACCCACTTGCCGAGTCCGGCGATCGCGTAGACCATCGCCATCGCCTGCACGACCACTTCTGCGGCCACCAGGTACGCGACGACCTTGTAGACGGTTCTCATGACGGTCCTGCCTTCCTGAACGAGATCGGGATGCCGACGGCTACTGCGACAGTAGGAATCGGCGGTCCCGGGCGGAATCGGGGTGGGCCGTACACCTGGCCCGTGCTGGCCGGGGGCCCACCGTGGTGCTGGCACGGTGGACGTCAGCCACCGGCGGGCGCGGGATAGGCTCAGGGCATGGTTCGGAGGCTGGTGTTCGCCGCCGCGCTGGTGGCGCACCTGGTTGCGCTCTACACCCCGAAGTCGCCCCCGCTGCCGTCGTCGGTGATCGGTGTCGACAAGCTCGTGCACATCGCCCTGTTCGCGGTGGTGCTCTACACCGGCGTGCGGGCGGGGCTCCCCCTACGACTGCTGGTGCCGGCCCTGCTGGCGAATGCCGTGGTCAGCGAGCTGGCCCAATACCTGTTCCTGGCCCGGCGCTCCGGCGACGTGTGGGACGCCGTCGCCGACGCGATCGGCGTGGGGCTGGCCTACCTGGTGCTCCGGCGCCTCGATCGGGATCGGCCCGGCCGCCCGGTCGTCGTCCGGGAGCCGGCATGACCGGGCTGACCGGGCTGACCGGGCGGCTGCTGGTGGCCACCCCTCGCCTGGACGACCCGAACTTCCGCCGCACCGTCGTGCTGATGCTCGACCACAACGACGAGGGCGCGATGGGCATCGTGGTCAACCGGCCGCTCGAGGTGGACGTCGCGACGGTGCTGCCCGGCTGGCAGCCCTACCTGACCGCACCCGGCCGGTTGTTCCGGGGCGGCCCGGTCGGTTTGGACGGCGCGCTCGGCGTGGTCGCGGTGCCCGGCGACGACGACGAGCCGATCGGCGTCCGCCGCATTCTCGGCTCGCTCGGCCTGGTCGATCTGGACACCCCGCCCCAGATCGTGGCCGGGGGAGTGGCGGGCCTTCGGATCTTCGCCGGGCATTCCGGGTGGGGGGCCGGCCAGCTCGAGGACGAGATCGCCGAGGGTGCCTGGTACGTGGTGGACGCCGAGGCGCGCGACGCGTTCAGCGATGCGCCCGGCGAGCTGTGGCGTGCCGTCCTGCGCCGTCAGCGAGGTGAGCTGGCCTTCCTGTCCACCTACCCCGAGGACCCCGCCTGGAACTGACCTAGACTCGGCCTCCATGAGCACGATGCCTCCCGAGCCCGCTCCGCTGTCGTCGCCGATGTCCTCACCCGACGTCGGTGGAACCGCGCTCCTGGACCGCGAACTCGTCGACCAGCCGCTCGAGCCGGGCGACCACGAGCGCTTCGCGCACTACGTCCGCAAGGAGAGGATCGTCGAGTCCGCGGTCACCGGGATCCCGGTGATCGCCCTCTGCGGCAAGGTGTGGGTGCCCGGGCGGGACCCGAAGAAGTTCCCGGTCTGCCCGCTGTGCAAGGAGATCTACGACGGTCTGCGCTCGCCGAACGACGGCGGCGGGTCCGGCTCGGGCGGCTCGGGCGGCTCGGGCGGCTCGGGCGGCGCGGGTGGTTCCGGCGACTGACACACCCGCCGGCTCGGTCTGGTCCGCGGCCCACCGGACCACGACGACGGCGATCGTCGCCGTGGTGCTGCTCGTGGCGTTCGAGGCCTACGCGGTGGTCACCGCGATGCCGGTCGCCGCGCAGGCCCTGGGCGGGGTCCGTGACTACGGGTTGGCCTTCTCCCTGTTCATGACCACGTCGCTGCTCGGCATCGTGCTGGCCGGCGGCTGGAACGACCGGCACGGCCCGGCCGCGCCGATGCTGATCGGTCTGGCCACCTTCGCCGTCGGTCTGGTGCTGTGCGGCCTGGCCGGCAGCTTCGCCGTGCTGCTGGCCGGGCGGGCGGTCTCGGGCCTGGGCGCCGGGCTGGAGATGGTCTCCCTCTACGTGCTGGTCGCGGGCGCCTACCCTGACCAGCTGCAGCCGCGGGTGTTCGGGGTGATCTCCGCGGGGTGGGTGCTGCCGAGCCTGATCGGCCCGCCGATCGCCGGCTTCCTGGCCACCCAGATCTCCTGGCGGGCGGTGTTCCTGGCCGTCCCGCCGCTGGTGGCCCTGCCGCTCCCGGTGCTCACCGCTCGCCTTCGTGCGCTGCGTCCGACCGAACCCCCGGCG
>JBAPWU010000528.1:0-1717 GCA_049283855.1 Kineosporiaceae bacterium | reverse complement strand
GGCGGCGGCGGTGCGATGCTCGCCGCAGCGACCACCACGACCGCCGCCGGCAAGGCCGCAGCCCTGCCGGCGCTCGCCCCGGTGGCGGTGTCCAGGAACCTCACCGCCGAGCACCTGCTGCGCCGGGTCACCTACGCCCCCACCCCGGCGCTGCGCGCCGAGGTGGCCGGGATGGGCATCTCGACCTGGCTGGCGCTGCAGCTGACCCCCTCGCGGATCTCCGACCCGCTGGGTGACAAGGTCGGCGCGCTCTACCCGCGGCTGACGTGGCCGATCTCGCGGGTGCACGCCATGCAGAGTCAGGACAAGAAGTACTACGAGTTCCTCTACGAGGTCGGCCTGAACCACCTGGGCCGGGCCATCTGGAGCAAGCGCCAGCTGTTCGAGATCATGGTCGAGTTCTGGTCCGACCATCTCAACGTGCCGGCCCCGGCCGACAAGGGCTCGTTCGCGCGGCACAACTACGACGCCGACGTGATCCGCAAGCACGCCCTCGGCAGGTTCGAGGACATGCTGGTGGCGAGCTCGACCCACCCGTCGATGCTCGCGTACCTGGACAACCAGCTCTCCACCAAGCAGCAGCCGAACGAGAACTACGCCCGCGAACTGATGGAGCTGCACACCCTCGGCGTGGACGGCGGCTACACCGAGACCGACGTCAAGCAGGCTGCCCTGCTGCTGACCGGCTGGGACACCCCCTGGGACACCGGCGTGACCCGCTACGTGCCGGACCGGCACTACACCAAGCCGGTGAAGATCCTCGGCCGCACCCACGCCAACGGCACCGGGACCGCCGGCAGGATCGCCCAGCAGCGGTTCGTCCGGTCGCTGGCCGTGCACCCCTCCACCGCGCGGCACATCTGCCGCAAGCTCGCGATCCGGTTCGTCTCCGACGATCCCTCGCCGGAGCTGGTGAAGGCCCTCGCGGCCACCTACCTGCGCAACAAGACCGCGATCGTCCCGGTGCTGCGCCAGTTGTTCGCCTCGGCCGAGTTCGCCTCCTCGGGGGGGATGAAATCGCGCCGCCCGTTCGAGCGGATCATCGCCGTGATCCGCACCCTGGACGCGCGCTACACCGGCAACAAGGAGGGCCTGCAGGCGCTGTACTGGATGACTCAGAACGCCGGGCACGTGCCGATGGCCTGGCCGACCCCCGACGGCTACCCGGACATCGCCCGGTCGTGGCAGTCCCCGGCCGCCGCCCTGGAACTGATCAACCACACCTCGGCCCTGGTGCACAACTGGTGGCCGACCACGATCGGGCTGCCCGGCCCGAAGAAGATCCTGGCCAAGCCACCCGCGAACCGCGCCTCCACGATCGACGCGGTCAGCCGCAACGTGCTCGGCCGGCTGCCCACCACCCAGGAGAAGGCAGCGGTGAACACCCTGCTCGCCTCGACCAAGCTGCCCAGTTCGTACGCCAACGAGGCCTGGGCCCGCGAGGAGACGGCGGCGCTGGCCGCGATCGTGCTGATGACCTCGCCGACCTTCCTCAGCCGCTGACCGCCGATGACCTCGAGAGGCGCATCCATGAGTACCGCCCAGACCGCCGTCGCCGCGCCCTGCGGCTGCGAGGAGCACGAGCGGACCGGCCTGACCCGGCGGCACCTGTTCCAGTTCACCGCCGCGGCCGGCCTGGTCACGGCCACCACCCTGCACAACGCGCGGGTCGCCTTCGGCGCGACGCCGACGCCCACTCCGACGCCGACGCCGACGC
>JBAPWU010000527.1:0-8660 GCA_049283855.1 Kineosporiaceae bacterium | reverse complement strand
GTCCCGGTCTCCGCCCTTGGACCCGCGCGGGTTGCGCTGGCGCTGGCCGGTCTCGCCCAGGTCCTCGACCACCTCGGCGTCCAGGCCGGCCCGGGTCCGGGCGGCGCGGGGCAGGGTGCCCCGGGTGCCCTCGGGGATGTCCAGGTCGCTGTACAGGTGGGAGGAGGAGGAGTAGGTCTCGACCGGCTCCGGGATCCCCAGGTCGAGCGCCTTGTCGATCAATGTCCAGCGCATCAGGTCGTCCCAGTCGACGAACGTGATCGCGGTACCGGTGTTGCCGGCCCGGGCGGTCCGCCCGATCCGGTGCAGGTAGGTCTTCTCGTCCTCGGGGCACTGGTAGTTGACCACGTGTGTCACGTTGTCCACGTCGATCCCGCGGGCGGCCACGTCGGTGGCGACCAGCACGTCGACCTTGCCGTTGCGGAACGCGCGCAGCGCCTGCTCGCGCGCTCCCTGGCCCAGGTCGCCGTGGATCGCGGCGGAGGCGAATCCGCGCAGCTCGAGCTCCTCGGCGACCTTGGCGACGGTCCGCTTGGTCCGGGCGAAGATCATGGTCAGGCCGCGGTCCGTGGACTGCAGCATGCGCGAGAGCATCTCGACCTTGTCCATCGCGTGCGCCCGGTAGGCGAACTGCTTGGTCGCCTTCACGGTCGCGCCGGTGTCGTCGGGCTCGTGCGCGCGGATGTGCGTGGGCTGGCTCATGTACCGGCGGGCCAGGGCGACCACGGCCGAGGGCATGGTGGCCGAGAACAGCATCATCTGGCGCCCGTCCGGGGTGAGCGCGAGGATCCGCTCGACGTCCGGCAGGAAGCCCAGGTCGAGCATCTCGTCGGCCTCGTCCAGCACGACGATGCGCGCGTTGCCGAGGTCGAGGTGACGCTGCTGGGCCAGGTCGAGCAACCGGCCCGGGGTGCCGACCACGATCTCGATGCCCCTCTTCAGGGCCTCGACCTGCGGCTCGTAGGCCCGGCCGCCGTAGACGGTGAGCACCCGGGCCGCGCGGTGGCGGGCCGCGGTGCCGATGTCGTTGGCCACCTGGACGGCCAGTTCGCGGGTCGGGACCACGACCAGGGCCTGCGGCCTGCCGGGGGCGAGCAGGTCCTCGAAGCCCTCCTCGCCGGGGCCGATCACCCGCTGCAGCAGCGGGATGCCGAAGCCGAGGGTCTTGCCGGTGCCGGCCTTGGCCTGGCCGATGATGTCGTGCCCGGTCAGGGCCACCGGCAGGGTGAGCGCCTGGATCGCGAACGACCGGGTGATCCCGACCTCGTCCAGGGCCGCGGTGATCTGGGCCTGGACGCCGAGCTCGGCGAACGTGGGCAGCTCCACCGGGGTGGGTGCGGGCTCGGTCTCGGGCGTGAACTCCGGAGCGTTCTCGGGGGCGCCCTCGGTGGTGTGGGTCAGCGCGCCGGGCGCGTCAGTACTGGATTCGTCGTCGATCGACACACAGATGCCTTCTGTTGTGCGGGGGCCGCACGCCGTCCCAGGAAGGGTCGGCGGGCCTGCTCCGCGATGGTCGGAGCCGCTCGTCATCCGACCGGTCATCCGCGTACCTGATTGATGCTACCTGCTGACATGCCGTATCGGCTGGATACGCTCGGCACATGAGCGAGAGCGACGAGGGCTATCGGACCGCCGTGGTGGACCTGCTCGGGGCCCTCGCCTACGGCGAGCTCACCGGGTTCTCCCAGCTCGCGGCGGACGCCGACCTGGCGCCCACCCTGTCCGCCAAGGCGGCCCTGGCCCGGCTCGCGGTCGGCGAGTTCACCCGGTTCGAGGTGCTGCACCGCCGGCTGGAGGGGATGGAGGTGTCCGCCGAGGCGGCGATGGAGCCGTTCGTCGCAGCCATCGACGCCTTCCACGCGCGCACCGCTCCCTCGACCTGGCTGGAAGGGCTGGTCAAGGCCTACGTGGGGGAGGGGATCGCCGAGGACTTCTACCGCGAGGTCAGCGCCTTCCTCGACGAGGACGTGCACGCGCTGGTCAGCGGCGTGCTCACGGACAGCGGCCAGGCGGAGTTCGTGGTGCGTGAGGTGCGCGCCGCGATCGAGACCGACCCGCGTGTCTCCGGCCGGCTCGCCCTGTACGGACGGCGGATGGTCGGCGAGGCGCTCAGCCAGGCTCAGCGGGTGGCCGCCGACCGGGACGCGCTCGCGGCCCTGCTGGTGGGCTCCCGCCCGGGCGCCGACCTGGCGGAGCTGGTGCGGATGTTCGGCCGGCTGACCGAGGCGCACAGCCGGCGGATGGCTCAGTTGGGGCTGTCCGCCTGATCCCGGGTGGGTTCAGACGTTGCCGAAGCCGACCCTGCGGGACTCCGGGGCGCCGATCTCCACGTAGCCGATCAGGGCGCCGGGGACCAGCAGCACGCGCCCCTTCTCATCCGTCAGGGACAGCATGCCGGCGCCCTCGATGGCCTTCGACACTGCGGCCGCCACCGCCTCGGGCGACAACTCGGACTCGAGCACGACCTCGCGTGCGACGTCCCGGACGCCGATCTTGACCTCCACCGTGGTGCCCTCCTGCTCGACGTCCCTGAAGGCGCCAGGCTAACCGACCCCGGAGGCCCGCTCCGCACCGACCACGCCGTCCTCGTTCTTCGGGAAGCCCCGGATGCCGCGCCAGGACAGCTGGGAGATCAACCGGTCCGCGGCCGCCCGGGGAACCGTCCGCCCGGTCTGCAGCCAGTAGCGGGCCGAGACCTGCGCCATGCCGGCCAGCGCGACCGCGAGCAGCTCCGCCTCCTCGCGGGCCAGCCCGGTGTCCTGCCCGATCACGTCGGCGAACATGGCGCTGCACTCGCTGGAGACCCGGTCCACGAGGGCGCGCACGTCACCGTCGTTGGTGAGGTCGCTCTCGAAGATCAGGAGGAAGGCCTCGCTCTCGGAATCGATGAACGAGAAGTAGGCGGCCAGGGTGGCGGCCACCCTCTGCTTGTTCTCCGCGGTCGAGGTCAGGGCGAACCGGACGGCGTCGATCAGCTGCTGGGTGTGCTCGGCGAGCAGGGCCAGATACAGGTCCCGCTTGCCGGGGAAGTGCTGGTAAAGGACGGGCTTGCTGACCCCGGCCCGCTCGGCGATCTCGTCCATGGCGGCGGCGTGGTAGCCGTGCGCGACGAACACCTCGCGGGCGGCGCCGAGCAACTGCGTGCGGCGGGCGCTGCGGGGCAGCCTGCCTCCGCGGGAGCGGGTGTCCTGCGTCGTCACGGTACGTGCCTTTCCTGTGGCGCCGGGTCGGCCGCGCGCGTGGCTGGTCCAATCCTACCCGCGGGTAACCCACGGATAGGCTGTTCCGCGGTTCGCATTCGCAAAAGCCGGGGAGTGCGGGTGGGCCGTGCGATGATCCTGCGGTGCCGTCCCACCCCGCCCGCTCGTCGCAGTCCGTGAGCATTGCCGCCTCCAGCGGTGGCCGGGGCCGTCCCGCCCGCGGCCGGGGCCGGGTCTCAGCGGCCGCCCGCGGCGCGACATCGGTGCTGGTCCTGGGCATGGTGATGGCGACCACCGCGGCCCTGTGGGGGATCGTGCGTCCGCAGGGAGCCCCGTTGCAGCCCGTGACCACCTCGGCGCTCCAGGCAGCGTCCCCGACCTCGCCCGGGCCGGCCCCCACGCCCTCGCCGGCCGCGACCGCGCCGGACCCGAGCCCGCCCCAGATGGCCATGGGGGAGATGGACGAGGGCGATGAGGCGGCGCCGGCCACCCGAACCTCCCTGATCACCGCCGCCGACCGGGGCGCCGGACTGCGCACCGTCGTCGTGCCGGCGGCCGGGAAGCGGACCATGGTCATCGTGCCCGGCGAGCAGAAGCCGCCGGGCAGGGGTCGCGTCCACCGGGTGCGGGTCGAGGTCGAGTCGGGCCTGGACGTCGACGGCGCCGCGTTCGCCCGCTTCGTGATGGCGACCCTGAACGACCGGCGCGGCTGGGGTCACGGCGGCTCGATGACGTTCGCCCGCACCGCGGGCAGGACCGACATCCGGGTGGTGCTGGCCAGCCCGGCCACCTCGGCGGCGATGTGCAGGCCACTGATCACCAAGGGCACCCTGTCCTGCGCCAACGGCAGCACCGCCGTGCTGACCGTCTACCGCTGGGTGCGCGGCACGGCCGACTACGGCGCGGACATCACCGGCTATCGCCAGTACCTGGTCAACCACGAGGTGGGCCATGTGCTGGGCCACGGCCACCAGGCCTGCCCCGGCAGGGGCAGGCGGGCGCCGGTGATGCTGCAGCAGACCAAGGGGCTCAAGGGCTGTACCAAGAACCCGTGGCCGTTCCCCTGACGCGCTGGACGTCCGGTCATCCCTGACACTGGGTCGATGAGTCTGCCCCCCCTGGTCGAACCGGCCGACGGCCTGGACGCCGAGGAGATCGCCCGCTACTCGCGGCACGTGATCCTGCCCGACGTCGGACTGGTCGGGCAGCGGCGGCTGAAGAACGCCCGGGTGGCCGTGGTCGGCGCCGGTGGCCTGGGCAGCCCGACCCTGCTCTACCTCGCCGCGGCCGGCGTGGGCACGCTCGGAGTGATCGACGACGACGTGGTCGAGGCCTCCAACCTGCAGCGCCAGGTGATCCACGGCCAGTCCGACCTCGGCCGGCCCAAGGTGGACAGCGCCGCCGAGGCGATCGCCGAGGTGAACCCGCACGTCCGGGTGACCCGGCACGCCGTCCGGCTCGACGCCGGCACGGCGCTGGACCTGCTGCGCGGCTACGACCTGGTGCTCGACGGCACCGACACCTTCGCCACCCGCTACCTCGTGGGCGATGCCTGCGAGCTGCTGGCCCTGCCCGAGGTGTGGGGCTCGATCTACCGGTTCGACGGGCAGGTGAGCGTGTTCTGGCCCGGGCGGGGTCCGGTCTACCGCGACCTGTTCCCCGAGCCGCCGCCCCCGGGGGCGGTTCCCTCGTGTGCCGAGGGCGGCGTGCTCGGCGTGCTCTGCGCGGCGATCGGGTCGGTGATGGCCACCGAGGCGATCAAGCTGATCTGTGGCATCGGCGAGCCGCTGGTCGGGCGGTTGATGGTGTTCGACGCCCTCGGCATGACCTGGCGCACGGTGCGGGTCCGCCCCGACCCGCAGCGGGAACCGGTAACCGCCCTGACCGACCAGACGGCGGCCTGCGCGGTCCCCGAACCCGTTCTCGCCGTGGGGGAGGCGATCGATGCGCTGACCCTGGAGGAGATGCTCGCCGCACGCGATCGGGGGGAGCGGGCGTTCAGCCTGGTCGACGTCCGGGAGGCCCACGAGCGTGACATCGTCGCCATCCCCGGCTCGATCCTGGTGCCGGTCGGCCAGATCGCGGACGGCGGCGCGCAGGCCCGGCTGCCGGTCGAGGGTCCCGTGGTGCTGTACTGCAAGTCGGGGGCCCGCTCGGCCCGGGCGCTGGCCGCCCTGCGCGCCTCGGGGCGCACCGATGTCACCCACCTGGACGGTGGTGTCCTGGCCTGGGTGCGCGCGGTCGCCCCCGACCTGCCGGTCTACTGACCCTCCGGCGAGTCCTCCGGGCGAGGCGACCCCAGCCTGTCGCTGGCCGGTGGCCACGGGCGGTGACTACGATTCCTCTGTGACGCCGCAGGCCAGGCCGCCCCGGCGCCTGATGGCAACGATCGTTGCCATCGGCGTGGCGCTCCTGGCGGCCTCCCCGGCCCGGGCCGACCCACCGACACCCACACCGAGCGTCTCGGCCTTCCCGTCGCGGGCCCTGGGCGAGACCGTGCGATCGGCCCTGGTCACGGCCGGCTTCGACCGGCTGGTGGACTTCGGGCCGGAGTCCGGGGGCTGCCCGGGCGGGCCGGGGTGCCCCGACCTCGCCCCACCGGCGGCGCTGCCGTCGGTGGATGCGGCCGTGATCGAGCTGGACGCCGCCGGGGCGCCGATCCGTGCCGCCGACGTGCTGCTCGACCGGGACCACCCCTCGGGCCTGGTGCTCGACGTCGATGCCGCGGGTGGCCCGGCGCCGGTGCGCTGGTTCCGCTGGGACGGGGCCCGCACCGATGCCACCGACCCGGCCGCCAGCTCGGTGCCGTGGTCCGCCGTCCGGATCGCGGCGGACGACGTGGTGCCCGGTCGCGAGGGCGCCCCGGCCACGTTCATGAGCCCCTACCCCGGCTCGGCGTTCCGGCTGCTGGTGGCCGCCTACACGCTGCACCTGGCCGACGGCGGCGTGATCGACCTCGATGCGCCGTACCACTACCTGCAGGCCCCCGGCTCGACCTGCCTCGGTGAGCGGTTCGAGCTCACCGAATCCACCCGCAGCCTGCTCGAACGCTCGCTGACCGGGGCCGACGCCCCTGCGACCTGCGTGCTGATCCACCAGCTGCACGCCCTGGACCAGATCGGGGCGATGAACGCCTGGTACGCCGGCCTCGGCCTGCCCACCCTGCAGGTGAACGGCACCGACGCCGGCAGCGGCGGCCGGTGGCTGCCGGGCGAGATCACGATGACGGCCCTCGACACCGCGCGGCTGCTGGTCGCGGTGAACGCGGCCGATCCCCGCGTGCTGACCGCCGCCTCGGCGGAGCTGCTCACCGGCTGGCTGGGCGATCAGGGGTTCGCCGAGATGCTCTCCACCGCCAACTGGTGCGGTCGGACCTACCCGGCGGCTGGCATCCCGCAGGCCGTTCCACCGCGGTGGGTCGATCCCGCCCAGGGCACGGTCAGCGTCGGGCGGATCCCCTACGGGCAGGATGTGCGGCCCTGCGCCGGGGCCGCCCAGGTCCGGTTCGCCCACCTGACCGGGCTGAGTCGCACCGCGGCCGCGGACGCCGGGATCGTGCACTCCCTGCCCGGCCTGCCCGGAGTGCGTGAGCGGCACTACGTGGTGGCGGTGATCTCCGACGCCGGGTCGCGGTACGCCGACTCCGGCTGGGCCTCGTCGGCCACGCTGCCGTGCAGCACGGACGTCTGCTACACCGAGGCGTTCGCCCGGCTCGGCGCCGCCATCGACGACGCGATGGGCCGCTGAGCCGGGCCCGCGGTCACCTCGGGGCGATCACTGCCATGCGGTGAACCCCCTGGCCTGCAACGTGTCCTGGTCGTAGGAGGCCACGCCGGCCTGGCCGACCGCCCAGATGATGCCGTCACCGACGAAGGTGCGCAGCGGCACGTCGTTGCCGTGCCGGGACGGGAGCAGCGTGGGCCCGTCCAGCGTGGTGTCGCCGACCCGGACGGCGGCCAGCCCGCCCTCGGTCGAGCCGGTCATGCCGTTGCCCCGGTAGGGCAGCAGGGCCAGGCCGTCGGCGAGGGTGAACGCGTGGTGATCGCTCTCGGCGTCGGAGAAGGCCTGCGGCAGGGTGATCTGGGAGATGCGGTGCGGCGCGGCCAGATCCGAGACGTCGAACAGCGACATCTGCAGGCCCTTGACCCGGCCTGAGGCATCGGCGTCCTGACCGACCCCGAGCAGCCGCCCGTCGCCGGCGGGCTGCAGGTAGGCGGAGTAGCCGCGGATCTTCAGCTCCCCCACCATCCTGGGATGGGCCGGGTCGCTCAGGTCGAGGGTGTACAGCGGGTCGGTCTGGCGGAAGGTGACCACGTACCCGATCGGCCCGGCGAAGCGCACGGCGAAGATCCGCTCGCCCGTGCCGAGCCCGTCCACCGTCCCGGCGACGACCAGGCGCTTGCCGCTCTGGCGGAGGACACTCACCCGGCTCTGCGTCTGGTCGGTGGTGGCCACCCGCAGCGCGCCGTCGTGCAGGTCCAGCGAGAACTGGTTCAGCAGGCTGCCCTCGACCTCGCCGCCGGCCAGGTAGCGGGCGGTCCCCCTCCCGGAGGTGTCGAAGACGTGGAGCTGGGTGGTGGTGACGGCAGGGCCGGGCGCGCGGATCACGGCGAACGGGTTGCTGGGGGTGGCCAGCACGGTGCGGTCCGCGGTGGCGTAGACGGTGCTGCCCGAGGCCACCACGGCCGACGAGCGCCAGCTGCTCAGGCCGCCCTCGCGCAGGTCGATGCTCAGCAGGGTGAGCGTGTTCACCCCGGCCCGCTCGCTGGGGGCCGCGACGTCCGCGCAGTCGACCAGGGGTCCCGAGGTCTGGCTGCCGTCGGTCTGGGTGAGGTCGTAGCGGGGCAACCAGTCCTCGATCGTCGAGTCGCGCACCGTCGTCCGGTTCCGCTCGGTCAGCTCGGCCTCGGTCGGCTCGGTGCCCGGCGTGGTGCTCGGCCCGGGCCGGGGGATCGCGGTGGGGGTGATCCCGCTCTCGGCGAGCGGGACCGGGCCGCCCCAGACGGGGCGGGTGTCGAAGCGCAGCCGCGGCCAGCTGGTCAGGGCGACCCGGACGACGCCGTCGACCATCCGGGCGCCGGAGGCCGACCCGTCGAGCATCATCGAGCGCACCCGCCGCGGCCGGGCCGGGTCGGAGATGTCGATCTCGTCGATCCGGGTCCGCTCGACCCCGATCGGCATCATCCGGTCGGCGGCCCCGGCCGGGTAGGACATCGCCGCGGTGCCGACCAGCAGCACGGTGCCGCGCTCGACCAGCATGCCGGTCGGTGACCAGTCGGTGGCCAGCCGACCGACCGGGCCGGCCGTGCCGTCGGAGGCGGTGCGCAGGATCTGCAGGCTCTGCCCGCCGGTGCCCTGGCCGAGGACCAGGAGCAGGTCGCCCACCCGCTTCGCGATGTCGGCCTCGTCGACCCCGGCCACCTGCACGGTGGTCCCGGAATCGGACGTCGTGGCGTCGGC
>JBAPWU010000526.1:0-12579 GCA_049283855.1 Kineosporiaceae bacterium | reverse complement strand
GGGAAGGGCACGGCACCACGGACGGCGTCGCGCACCACGGCCGTCGGCAGCCGCGCCCCGGACAGGGCCGCGCTGGCCCGCGCAGCACGGATCACCGCCTCGGCGCTCGCCTCGGCGGACTGACGGCGCAGCGCCGGATGCCGCCGCAGGTCCAGACACGCCACGCGCACGGCATCCGTGGCGGCCGCCACCTCACCAGACGCGCCCAACAGCGCCACCGGATCACTCACGCCGATCAGCATGCCACCCCCTCCCCTCCGGTGATGCTCCGTGGAGCCGTCGCATCGGGCCACTGTAAACGTTTCCGGCAGCGGCGCCGCGGAGCATGACCAGCTGAGGAGGACGGGGTTCAGACCCCGACGGTGAGTTCCAGGCAGACCGAGCGCAGGCCGGCGGCGCCACGGAACAGGTGCGCGTCCAGGCCCGCGCGCCGGGCGGCGGCCACGGCCTCGGGGTGATCGGCGACGAAGAGCCGGGGGCCGTGGCTGCCGGGGACGTCGCGCAGCACCTGGGCGAAGAAGCGCGGGTCGGTGGGGCGCAGCTCAGGGCCGGGCCGGCCGGTGGAGGTGGCCACGACCCGATCGAACACGGTCAGCTGCTCGGCGTACTGGCCGCCCCAGGTGGCCGGGCCGTGGTGATGATCCAGGCCGACCAGGTACCACCCGCGGCCCCGCAGGGCGACCAGCAGTTCCATCACCGCGACGTCCACGGAGCCGTACAGGTCGGCGAAGATGTCCACCAGATCGGCGTCGCTGCCGTGCCAGGCAAGCCGGGCCCGCACGTGACGCGCGTACTCGGATTCGCCGAGCTGGCCCGCTTCGAAGGCACGGAACATGTCGTCGTTCAGCTGCTGCGGGTCGGCCAGAGCCACCCGGCCGCCGTTCGCAGCCTCGAGCCGTCGGTACACCCGCTCGAAGCTGACGTCGCTCACGACGCTGGCGAGGTCACACACCAAGGTGGGCATGAAGCACCACGCTAGCCCGAGATGACCCGCCAGCCCCGCTGCGACACAGGTCCTACCCGTTCGGTGGGTGGCCGCCTCCCCCGTTCGAGGGGCTAGCGTTCAGGTGTGGGAAACGGCGGTCCGGCGGCCTCCGTCCTGGCGCTGGCGCTGGTCGCGGTCACGGTGGCGATTTCGGGGGCCGGGGTGGCCTGGCTGGTGCTGCGTCGGCGTGATCTCGGCACCACCGCCGACCGCACCACATTCGCCACCCTGCACACGGCCGCCCTGGCCGCCCCCCACCTGCGCGAGGGCCTGACCCACACCGGTGCCAGCCGGGCCATCCGGCATCTGCGCACTCTGCTGGGCACCTCGGCGGTGGCCCTGACCGATGCCTCCTCCCTGCTCGCCTGGGACGGCGCGGGAGCGGCCACGCACGACGGAGCGGCCCTGCAGCACGCGGAGCCGGTGCTGCGGTCCGGGCAGACCGCCGTGCTCGGTGAGGACTCGGTGCAGTGCGAGAAGCCGGACTGCCCCATCCGCTCGGCCGTGGTCTCACCCGTGATCAGCGAGGACCGGGTGGTCGGCGCACTGATCGCCTACGCGCCGGAGGCCACCGCGGGGCTGGTCCGCGCCACCGACGAGGTGGCGCGCTGGGTCTCGGCCCAACTGGACCTGGCCGAGCTCGACCGATCACGGACCCGGGCGATCGAGGCCGAGCTGCGAGCACTGCGGGCACAGATCAGCCCGCACTTCATCTACAACTCCCTGGCCGCGATCGCCTCGTTCGTGCGCACCGATCCGGGCCGGGCCCGCGACCTGCTCCTGGAGTTCGCCGACTTCACCCGCTACGCCTTCCGCCGCAGCGGCGAGTTCACCACCCTGGCCGACGAGCTGCGCAACGTCGAGCGCTACCTTGTGCTCGAGCAGGCCCGGTTCGGCGACCGGCTGCGGGTGCAGCTGCAGGTGGCGCCCGAGGTGCTGTCGGTCGCGCTGCCGTTCCTGGCGGTGCAGCCGCTGGTCGAGAACGCGGTCCAGCACGGGCTGGAGGGCAAGACCGGCGTCGGCCTGGTCACCCTCGGCGCTGCGGACGTCGGTTCCGAGGCACTGATCTGGGTAGAGGACGACGGACAGGGCACCGACCCGGAACTGGTGCGCCGGGTGCTCTCCGGGGAGAGCGAGGCCGACTCCGTGGGGATGGGCAACGTCGACGCCCGGCTGCGTCAGGTCTTCGGCGACGACTACGGCCTGGTGGTCGAGACCGCGCCCGGCGCCGGCATGAAGGTGAGTTTCCGGGTGCCCAAGTTCGCACCCGGCGTCCGCCCCGGCTGAAGGATCGGGCCCGGTCTGCCGAGAACGATTCGAGGACCGGACCCGAGGAGACCACGTGACCTACCGCCTGGTGACCCGCAGCGACTTCGACGGCCTGGTGTGCGCGGTCCTTCTGCGCAAGCTGGGCCTGATCGACGACATCACCTTCGTGCATCCCAAGGATGTCCAGGACGGCGCGGTGGAGATCACGGGCCGGGACATCCTGACCAACCTGCCCTACGCGCCGGCGGCGCACCTCGTGCTCGACCACCACCACTCCGAGGAGGAGCGGGTGGCCAAGGGCAGCGACGGCACCCCGGCCAACCACATCCTGATGCCGGACGCGCCGTCCGCGGCCCGCGTGGTCTACGAGTACTACGGCGGCAGGGGGGTCTTCCCCGACGTCACCGACGACCTGATGCACGCGGTCGACCAGGCCGACTCGGCCCGCTACAGCCTCGAGGACATCCTCGACCCCCAGGGCTGGACCCTGCTCAACTTCCTGATGGACTCACGCACCGGCCTCGGCCGGTTCCGCGACTTCCGGGTCTCCAACTACCAGCTGATGATGCACCTGATCGACTACTGCGCCACGCATCAGGATGTCGACGACATCCTGGCCATCCCCGACGTCGCCGAACGCGTCGAGCTGTTCCAGGCTCAGCGGACGCCGTCCATCGAGCAGCTGAAGCGGGTGTCCACCCTGCGCGGCGACGTGGTGGTGGTCGACCTGCGCGGCGAGGAGGTGATCCACGCCGGCAACCGCTTCATGATCTACGCGCTGTTCCCGCAGGCGCGGATCAGCGTGCACGTGATCTGGGGGCGGGACCGGCAGAACACCGTGCTCGCGGTGGGCAAGTCGATCCTCGACCGCAGTTCCGGGGTCGACATCGGGTCGGTGATGCTGCGGTACGGCGGCGGCGGGCATGTGGCGGCCGGCACCTGCCAGGTGGACCACACGGTCAGCGCGCAGGTCCTCGACGCGGTGGTGGCGGCGGTCGGCACCCCCCGCGCAGCTCTCGTCTGATGCGACCACGCACCGTCACGGCAGGGGCCGAGAAAGCCCCCGTCTGTGGTGAACCGCTCACGGGGTGCTCGCAGAATCCCACCTCGTCGTCGTAGTCTCCGCGTATGCTTGCGATACCGCCGTCCACGCCGTTGCGCGCGTTGGTCGTGGACGACGAGAAGCCGGCGCTCGAGGAACTCACCTATCTGCTTCGCGAGGACCCGCGGATCGGCTCGCTCCGCACGGCCTCCAGTGGGGCCGAGGCGCTGCGAGCCCTCGACGCAGAGCCTGTGGACGTGGTTTTCTGCGACATCCGGATGCCCGACCTCGACGGGCTCGATCTGGCCCGGGTCCTGGCCCGGTTCACCCAACGCCCGCAGGTGGTCTTCGTCACCGCCTACGACCGGCACGCGATCGACGCCTTCGACCTGCAGGCCACCGACTATGTGATGAAGCCGGTGCGCCCGGAGCGACTGGCCGAAGCGGTACGGCGGGTGGTCGAAGCGGTGGTCCCGGTCGCCGAGAGCCCGGCCAGGTCCGAGGACGAGACGATCGCGGTGGAGCTGGGCGGGGTCACCCGGTTCGTCCAGCGATCCCAGGTGCGCTTCGTCGAGGCGCACGGTGACTACGCCCGGCTGCACACCACGACCAGCAGCCACCTGGTCCGGATCCCGCTCAGCACGCTCGAGGAGCGCTGGGCCGAGGCAGGATTCGTGCGCATCCACCGCAGCACCCTGGTCGCGCTGCCCCACGTCGACGAGATCCGGGTCGACGGCGGGCGCTGCGCCGTGCGGCTCGGCGACCGGGTGCTGCAGGTCAGCCGGCGGCACACCAAGGAACTGCGGGATCGGCTCGTGCGTGCCGCCAGCCTCTCCAAGGACGCGCGGTGAGCCCGGCGACCCCGGAGGGCGGGGATCGCCCACGCCGCTCGCGCGCCCCCGGCGCCCGCCCGGGAACGTCACGACCGCAACGGATCCGGGTGACCAGCCCGCGGATGGGAACGGCTGCCCGCCCCCCGGCCCGGTCCCCGGCCCGGGAGATCGATGAGCAGACCGGCCTGGGTGAGATCTACATGCGCTCGCTGCTGCGCGCCCAACTGCGTCAGGCGATCACGGTGATCGCGGTGATGACCATGGTGCTGGGCGCGTTGCCGCTGCTGCTCGCCGGCCAGCCCGAGCTGACCGCGGTGCGGGTGTCCTCGATCCCGCTGCCCTGGCTGCTGATCGGGGTGGCGACCTACCCGGCGATGACGATCGGGGCGACCTGGCTGGTGCATGCGGCCGAGCGGGCCGAGCGCGACTTCGCCGAGATCGTGAGCCGCCGGTGACGCCGGGGTGAGCGGGCTCACCCCGGCCTGGCCGTCGATCGTGGCGGTGATCCTGGTGGGCGTGGCCACAGTCGGCGTCGGTGCGCTCGCGCTGCGCCTGTCCCGCACCACCTCCGACTTCTACGTGGCCAGCCGTGCGGTCAGCCCCTGGTGGAACGCCTCGGCGATCGGCGGCGAGTACCTGTCGGCGGCGAGCTTCCTCGGCGTGGCCGGCTTGATCCTCGCCTTCGGCACCGACATCCTTTGGTACCCGGTCGGTTACACCGCGGGCTACCTGGTGCTCCTCGCCCTGGTCGCCGCGCCGCTGCGCCGATCGGGGGCCTACACGCTGCCCGACTTCGCCGAGATCAGGCTGCACTCGCGCATGGTCCGCCGGATGTCCTCGGTGCTCGTGGTCGGGATCGGCTGGTTGTACCTGCTGCCGCAGTTCCACGGTGCTGGCCTGGCCCTGCGCACGGTCACTGGCGCCCCGGGCTGGCTGGGCGGGGCGGTGGTCGCCGGCATCGTGGTGGTCAACGTGGTGGCCGGCGGGATGCGCTCGATCACCTTCGTGCAGGCGTTCCAGTTCTGGCTCAAGCTGACCGCGATCGCCGTCCCGGTGATCTTCCTGGCGATGGTCTGGCGGGCGGACGGCGCCCCCGACCCGGCGTCCCCGGGCCTGCCGAGGGTGCGTGCCGAGACCACGGTCACGGTGCCGGACACCGTGCGGGTGGTCGTGGAGGAGCCGGTGACGGTGCGGATGGGCGGAGCGTTCGACGGCGCCGAGGTGAGCGGACCGGTGCGCTGGGAACGGGGCCTTCACGAGATCGACCAGGGCTCGGTGATCACCTTGCCGGCGGGTGCTGCCGTGCCCCACCTGGAGGGGATCCAGGCGACCACAGATCGGGAGTGGGTCACCCCGTCCTCGGGTGCCGGCGGCCGTGGCTACCCGCTCTACCGGGTCTACTCGCTGCTGCTCGCGCTGCTGTTCGGCACCATGGGTCTGCCTCACGTCCTGGTCCGCTTCTACACCAACCCGGACGGGCGGGCCGCCCGGCGCACCACGCTCGCCGTCATCCCGCTACTCGGGGCCTTCTACCTCTTCCCCCCCTTCTACGGCGCCCTCGGGCGGATCTATGCGCCCGAGCTGCTGCTCACCGGGCGCACCGACGCGGTGGTCCTGCTCCTTCCAGGACGGATGCTGGGCAGCCCCTGGGCGGAACTGATCTCGGCCCTGGTCACCGCCGGGGCCTTCGCTGCCTTCCTGTCCACCTCGAGCGGGCTCACCGTGTCGGTCGCCGGGGTACTCAGCCAGGACCTGCTGCGCGGCCGGCTGCGCAGCAGTGTGCTCGGGTTCCGGACCGGGGCGCTGATCGCCGTCGGTGCACCGGCCCTGTTGTCCCTGCTGGGCCCCACCGTGAGCATCGCCGACACGGTGGGCCTCGCGTTCGCCGTCGCCTCGTCCACCTTCGCGCCGCTGCTGATCCTGGGCATCTGGTGGCGTGGCCTGACCCGGCTCGGGGCGCAGGCGGGCCTGGCCGTGGGCGGAACGCTGGCGACGGGGGCCACGCTGATCACCTTTGCCGGAGGGACGTCGTCCGCCCTGGTCGATGCCCTGCTCGCCCAGCCGGCCGCCTGGTCGGTGCCGACCGCGTTCCTGGTGATGGTGGTGGTCTCCCTGGCCACCCGCAGGACGGTGCCCAGTGACGCCGCGCGGGTCCTGGTCCGCCTGCATGCACCGGAGAGCCTGGGGCTGCACACCACCGGGCACGGCCCGCTCGGCCCGGTCACCCATGCCCGGGGCACGCCCGGGCCGTGATCGACGTGCGTGTCGACCACTCGGCGCGGATGACGACCCACCTCGTCACCGACGCCCGGCTCGGCGATCTGCCAGGGCGTGCGCGGCTGGCGCCCGCGACCGGGGGGTGCGCGTCCGACAGGACGTAGGACCCCATCGTCCCTGAGAATGCGGTGTCAGCCTCGACAGAGTCTCCACTCCACCCTGCTGCCGGCCACCGAGCAGCCGTCCGCTCCGAGGGACCCGAATGACCGCACCCGCGCCGTCGCACCTTCCTGTCGTCATCCAGGGAGGAATGGGCGTCGGCGTCTCCTCGTGGCAACTGGCCAATGCGGTCGCCCGGACCGGCCAGCTCGGGGTGGTCTCGGGCACCGCGCTGGACGCCGCGATCGCCCGCCGGCTCCAGGACGGCGACCCGACCGGCGACATCCGGCGGGCCCTGGCCGCCTTCCCGCTCCCGGCGGTGGCCGACCGGGTGCTCGCCAAGTACTACCGCGAGGGGGGCCGCCACGGCGCCCCCTACGCGCCGGCTCCCCGGCTGGCGGTGCACGGCGAGCGCCGTACACACAGCGACCGGCACAGCGACGAGCTCGGCGTGGTGGGCAACTTCGTCGAGGTGTGGCTGGCCAAGCAGGGCCATGACGGACTGATAGGGGTCAACTACCTCGAGAAGCTGCAGATGGCCACGCCGGCCGCGGCCTACGGGGCGATCCTGGCCGGGGTCGACTACGTGCTGATGGGGGCGGGCATCCCCCGCGAACTGCCCCGGCTGCTCACCGACCTGGCCGAGGGGCGCCCGGGAACGATCCGGGTCGACGTCTCCGGCGGGCCGTCGCTGCCGCAGACCCTCGACCCGGCCAGCTTGCTGGCGGACGGCGAACAGGTGCCGCCCACCCGCCGTCCGAAGTTCCTGGCGATCGTCTCCTCGCACGTGCTGGCCCAGTTCCTGGCCCGCGACGAGGTGACCCGCCCGGACGGTTTCGTGGTCGAGGGCCCCGTGGCCGGCGGACACACCGCCCCGCCGCGCGGCCGGCTGGAGCTGGACGAGCACGGCCAGCCGGTCTACGGCCCGCGCGACGAGGCCAACCTGCCCGCCCTGGCCGCCCTGGCCGCCAAGGGCATGCCGTTCTGGCTGGCGGGCGGGTACGGCGAGCCGGAGAAGCTGCGCGCCGCCCTGGAGGCGGGGGCAGCCGGCATCCAAGTGGGCACCCTGTTCGCACTCTCCCGCGAATCGGGACTGGCCGAGGATCTGCGCGAGAAGCTGATCAACGCCCTGCGTGACGAGAGCCTGGACGTGCGCACCAGCGCGGGCGCCTCGCCCACCGGCTTCCCGTTCAAGGTGGCCCAGGTGCAGGGCACCCTGTCCGACCCGGAGCTGTACGCCCAGCGACCGCGCCTCTGCGACCTGGGGTACCTGCGCACTCCCTATCAGCGCAGTGGCGGGGCGATCGGCTATCGCTGCCCGGCCGAGCCGCTGGAGGTGTTCATCCGCAAGGGCGGCGACCCGACCGGAGCCGACCGCGCGAGCTGCCTGTGCAACGCCCTGATGGCGGACATCGACCTGGGCCAGAACCGCAAGGACGGGTACACCGAGGTACCGCTGGTCACCCTGGGGGCGGAGCTGACCGGGGCCCGACGGCTCGACAGCGAACACTGGCTGCACGGCGGCAGCGCCGAGGGATGGTCGGCCGCCGAGGTGGTGGCCTGGCTGCTCGGCGAAGGTCGCCGCCCGTCGCAGACAACCCCTCGCTGACCGCAATTGCTGCACCCCAGCGTCTGTTGCCCAGGTCACCGCGTGACTAACCTCACTGGCAGATCGAGACGAGAGAGCCGTCGACCGCGGAGGCCACACGCATGTCCAGCGATGCCATCGAGAACCTGAGCCACGAAGACCGCCGATTCCCGCCCGACGAGGCCTTCGCCGCGCGGGCGAACGCCACGGCCGACATCTACGACCAGGCCGCCACCGACCGGCTGGGCTTCTGGGCCGAGCAGGCCCGTGGCCTGAGCTGGAGCACCGAGTGGTCGCAGGTGCTCGACTGGAGCGACGCCCCGTTCGCGAAGTGGTTCGTCGGCGGCAGCCTGAACGTCGCCTACAACTGCGTCGACCGGCACGTCGAGGCCGGCAACGGCGACCGGGTGGCGATCCACTTCGAGGGTGAGCCCGGGGATACCCGCACCATCACCTACGCCGACTTGCAGCGCGAGGTCTGCCAGGCTGCGAACGCCTTGACCGCTCTGGGCGTGACGAAGGGCGACCGGGTCGCCATCTACCTTCCGATGATCCCCGAGGCCGCGATCGCGATGTTGGCCTGCGCCCGGCTCGGTGCCCCGCACTCGGTGGTCTTCGGCGGGTTCTCCGCCGAGGCGCTGCGCAGCCGGATCGACGACGCCCAGGCCAAGATCGTGATCACCTCGGACGGCGGGTACCGGCGCGGCGCTGCATCCGCCCTCAAGCCGGCCGTCGACGAAGCGGTGGAGAACGCCCCCTCGGTGAGCTCGGTGCTCGTGGTCAAGCGAACCAGCCAGGACGTGGCCTGGGTCGAGGGCCGCGACGTGTGGTGGCACGACGCGCTCTCCGCGGCCTCGACCGAGCACACCCCCGAGCCGATGGACGCCGAGCACCCGCTGTTCATCCTCTACACCTCCGGAACCACGGGGAAGCCCAAGGGGATCCTGCACACCAGCGGTGGCTACCTGACCCAGGCCGCCTACACCCACCGCAACGTCTTCGACCTGCACCCCGAGACCGACGTCTACTGGTGCACCGCCGACGTCGGATGGGTCACCGGGCACAGCTACATCGCCTACGGACCGTTGGCCAACGGCGCCACCCAAGTGATGTACGAGGGCACCCCGGACAGCCCGCACCAGGGCCGCTGGTGGGAGATCGTGCAGAAGTACGGCGTGACGATCCTCTACACCGCCCCGACGGCAATCCGCACGTTCATGAAGTGGGGCGAACAGATCCCGGCGAAGTTTGACCTGTCCTCGATCCGGGTGCTGGGCAGCGTCGGCGAGCCGATCAATCCCGAGGCGTGGATCTGGTACCGCCGTGTCATCGGCGGCGACAAGGCCCCCATCGTCGACACCTGGTGGCAGACCGAGACCGGCGGCATCATGATCAGCCCGCTACCCGGAGTGACCACCACCAAGCCGGGTTCGGCCCAGAAGGCCCTGCCCGGGATCTGCGCCGACGTGCTGGACGACGAGGCCCACTCGGTGCCCAACGGCGGCGGCGGGTACCTGGTGCTCACCGAGCCGTGGCCGGCCATGCTGCGCGGCATCTGGGGCGACCCGGAGCGGTACAAGGAGACCTACTGGGCACGCTGGCCGGGCCTGTACTTCGCCGGCGACGGGGCCAAGAAGGACGAGGACGGCGACATCTGGCTGCTCGGCCGGGTGGACGACGTGATGAACGTGTCCGGGCACCGCCTGTCCACCACGGAGATCGAGTCGGCCCTGGTCTCCCACCCCAAGGTGGCCGAGGCCGCCGTGGTCGGCGCCACCGACGAGACCACCGGTCAGGCCCCGGTCGCCTTCGTCATCCTGCGCCAGGGCGCCTCGGACGGTTCGGACGAGGCGGCGGTGATCGCCGATCTGCGCAACCACGTGGCCAAGGAGATCGGCCCGATCGCCAAGCCGCGCCAGGTGATGATCGTGCCGGAGTTGCCCAAGACCCGGTCAGGCAAGATCATGCGACGTCTGCTGCGGGACATCGCCGAGCACCGCGAGGTCGGCGACCAGACCACCCTCGCCGACTCCGCCGTCATGGACCTGATCTCCAAGGGCCTGAACACCCCCGCCGCCGCCGAGGACTGACACCAACATCTGCTCATGCTCCGCAGAGCGGCGGTCTGGCAGCGTGATATGCCAGAATTGCCGCGGCCCCGCGGAGCATGAGCAGGTGTGCGCCCGGTGGCCCACCGGAGCGTCGGTGACATTCCGGATCGGCGCGTGCAGCGGCGGGTCATGGCCGACCCGAGGTCGTAGGCTCCGTGGCAGGTGCCCTCGGGGGCCTTGGGCGGCGCTGCCGCTGCCATCGATGTGAGGAGCGCACATGGCCATCGACTCCACGACCGGTCTCCCGCCGGGAGGCGACCTGCCGGTGAATCCCGCCGCGGAGCGCAGCCTGGGTCAACTGGTGGCACAGGCGACGCAGGACATGACCGAGATCGTCCGGGCGGAGATGGCCCTGGCCAAGGCGGAGATCACGTCCGACGTGCGCAACGGGGCGATGGCCGGCGGCCTGTTCGGCGCCGCCGGGTATGTCGTCGTCCTGGCCACCATCCTGCTCAGCATCGCCGCCGGCTACGGCCTGGTGGCGGCGGGACTCGCCCCCTGGCTGGCCTTCCTGGTCCTCGGCTGCGTCTACCTCCTCCTCGCCGTCCTGCTGGCCCTGGTCGGCAAGTCCCGGGTGTCCAGGGTCGGCCCGCCCGAACGCGCCATCCGGTCGGCCCGGCAGACCCTGGCCGCGGTCAAGCCCGGTTCCCGCGACCGGTGAGCGTCGACTCGGCGGAGATCCTCGTCGAGGGGCCGTGGCACCATCGGCTGGTCGCCGCGCACGGTGCACGGTTCCACGTGGCCGAGGCCGGCACCGGGCCGCTGGTCGTTCTGCTGCACGGCTTCCCGCAGTTCTGGTGGGCCTGGCGGGCTCAGCTCCCGGCCCTGGCTGCGGCCGGGTACCGGGTGGCCGCGATGGACCTGCGCGGGTACGGCGCCAGCGACAAGCCGCCGCGCGGCTACGACACGGCGACCCTGGCCGCGGACGTGGCCGGGGTGATCCGCGCCCTCGGCGAGTCCCAGGCGGTGATCATCGGGCACGACTGGGGCGCCTGGGTGGCCTGGGCGATGCCGTCCCTGCAGCCCCGGGTCACCCGAGGGATCGGCGTGCTCTCGATGGGCCACCCGCTGACCATGCGGACGGAACTGGCCCGCGGCCGGCAACGGCACACCCTGGCCCGGCTGCTCGGCTACCAGACGCCCTGGCTGCCCGAGCGCCGGCTGACCCGCGGCGACGGGGTCGCCGACGCGCTCACCGCCTGGTGGGGTGAGGGCCGGCCCGACCCGGCCGCGGTGATCCGCTACCAGAGGGCCATGCAGGTGCCGTTCGTGGCCCAGAAGTCGATGGAGTACTTCCGCACGGCGCTGCGCTCCACCGGACGCCGCGAGGCCCGACGGCTGACCAGCGCGCTGGAGTGCCCGATCGCCGTCCCGGTGCTGCAGCTGCACGGCGCCCTCGACCCCTGGGTGCTGCCCGAGACCGCGGCGCTGTCCCGGCACTGGGTCCAGGGACCGCTGCATGCCCGGATGCTGCCCCGAGCCGGTCACTACCTGCCGGAGGAGTGCGCGCAACCGGTCACCGACGCGCTGCTGGACTGGCTCGCCGTCACCCTCCGGACGGCGCCCCGAGCGGTGAGCACCTGAGCCTGCACCGCCCGCCGCCGGTCAGTCGTGCCACGCCGCCGCCGAGCAGTTCACCGCCGGATCCGTCATGTCCACCTGTCCCGGCAGCGCGCCGCGCAGCCGGTCCGAGAACCTGGCGGCGCCCTTGTTGTACTCGATCAGCGCCACGAAGCAGGACCGACGGGACGCCACCAGCGCGAAGGCGTCCGCCGTCAAGACGAAGCTGGTCCTCGGGTACTTCCGGGCCAGGGCGGCGGACGCCGCGTTCTGGGTGAGGTTCTGGCGGGCCAGCGCCTTCCACCGGGTCGCCAGATCGGTGGACCGATAGCTGGCGTCCAGGGCGGCCTGGCGCTGGTCCATCGTGCGCCGGTACTCGGCGTGCTCGGCCTCGAGCGCTGCGATCTGCGTGCGCCGTGCGCCCGCCTGAGCGAACCACCACGCCGCGGACCCGGCGGCGAACACCAGCATCAGCGCCGATGCCGCGGCCAGCGCCAGCACTGCCCCGGGGCGCCCCGAGCGGTCTGGACCGTGGGTGGGCGGGGCCTGCTCGACGGGGCCGTTCACAGCGACGACCCGGCGGCGTACCTGGTGATGGCCGCGCGTCCGCAGTCGGTGGCGGCGGCATTGGTGTCGATCGTGACTGGCAGGTCACCCAGCTCGGCCGAGCTGAACCGGCCGGCCAGCCGGTCGTACTGATCGACCCGGTACATGCACCGCTCCAAGGCGTCCCAGACCGTCGACAGCTTCGTGTCGGACTCGACCCACTTCTTCACGCTGGCGTCCACGTCCCGGTCGGCCGCCGTGACCGCGGC
>JBAPWU010000525.1:0-16142 GCA_049283855.1 Kineosporiaceae bacterium | reverse complement strand
GGGCGGCAGGCATCGGCACGGGGACTGGCGACCCGGGCGCCGGCGACAGGGAGTGGGCCGGGTCGTGGGCCAGCTCGAGCACGGCCAGGGGGTTCCCTCGGGTGACCTCGTGCAGGAGCCGCGATCTCTGGGGCGTCGTCCCCGCGTCCTGGCTCATCGCCACCTCTGCGGTCGCGGCCAGGTCGAGCCCACCGACGACGAGTTCGGGCAGACCCGCTGCGGTGAGTGGACTCGGCTCGTTCGACCTGGCCGCGACGATCACGAACACGGAGTCGGCCAGGAACCGGCGGCAGGCGAAGGCCAGGGCGTCCGCCGACGGCCGGTCGAGCAGGTGCGCGTCATCGACCAGGACCCCGAGCGGACGATCCTCGCTGTAGCGGACCAGCAGGCTGAGCACGCCGGCCCCGACGGCGAGCCGGTCGGCGACCGGCCCCTGGCGCAGGGCCAGGGCGACGCCCAACGCCTGCGCCTGCGGGGCCGGGATGCGGGCGAGCTCCTCCGGCGTCGGTCGGAGCAGTTGCGCCAGCCCACCGAAGGGCACGTCCTGCTCCGCCTCGGTCCCGACCGCGCGGAGCAGCCGCACCTCACCCGCGACGCTGCCGGCGTAGTCGAGCAGGATCGTCTTGCCGATGCCGGCCTCGCCGGTGAGGACCAGAACACCACCTCTGCCCACCCGGGCACCCGCCACGAGACCGTCGATGAGGCGCCGCTCGGAGGTGCGCCCGACCAGCATCGAACCAGTGTAGGGACGCAGCAGGCCGCGGCCCGCGGCCCGCGGCGCCGGACCAGCCGGCCCGAGCGGGGGCACCCTCTCCCGGCACGACTAGGTGGCCCCCCTGATGCGCCGCGCACACGCCCGGGCCGACCGTGGGAGCCAGTCAACCCGAAGGAGATGCCATGACCACCACCGATCACGCCTCCCCCGCGCGGGTCGTCGGCGCCGAACCGCCCGCCGTCGACACCGACAAGCTGATGGCGTTCGTGTTCCGCGCCGTCGACGAGGTCGGCGCCACCTTGAACACAGCGCTGGTCGTGATGGGAGACCGGCTCGGCTACTACCGCGTGATGGCCGCCCACGGGCCGATCACCCCGGGAGAGCTGGCCGAGCTCTCCGATACCGGCGAGCACTACGCCCGGGAGTGGCTCAACGCCCAGGCCGCCGGAGGGTACGTGGCGTACGACCCGGCCTCGAGCACGTACACGCTCCCTCCCGAGCAGGCCGTCGCCCTCACCGACGAGACCAGCCCGGTCTACCTGCCCGGGTTCTTCCAGATCGCCCACGGCACGGTCCGCGACGCGCCCCGGGTCCTCGACGCGGCCCGCACGGGCGACGGGTTGGGCTGGCACGAGCACAACGACGACGTGCACACCGGGTGCGAGCGCTTCTTCCGCCCCGGCTACAACGCCCACCTGGTGGCCGAGTGGCTGCCCGCTCTCGACGGCATCGTGGACCGGCTCCGCTCCGGGGCCCGGGTGGCGGACGTCGGCTGCGGACACGGCGCCTCGACGGTCCTCATGGCGCAGGCCTTCCCGGCGTCGCGGTTCACCGGATCCGACTACCACCGGGCCTCGATCGAGACCGCCGCCCAGCGCGCCGAGGAGGGCGCCGTCACCGATCGGGTGAGCTTCGAGGTCGCGCCCGCCACAGCCTTCTCCGGCGGGCCGTTCGACCTGGTCACCACCTTCGACGCCCTGCACGACATGGGTGATCCGATCGGTGCCGCCCGACACGTGTTCGGGAGCCTCGCCGACGACGGGACCTGGATGATCGTCGAGCCCGCCGCCGGTGATGCCGTCGAGGACAACCTGAACCCGGTCGGGCGCGCGTACTACGGCTTCTCCACCCTGCTGTGCACGCCCTCCTCCCTGGCGCAGGAGGTCGGCATGGCCCTGGGGACGCAGGCCGGTCCGGCACGGATCCGGGACGTCGTCACGAGTGCGGGCTTCTCCCGGTTCCGGATCGTGGCGCAGACTCCCTTCAACAACGTGCTCGAGGTTCGCAAGTGACGCCGCGTGGCGCCGACACCCGCGGGCCCGGCTCGGTCTGAGGGAGGGAGGCGGGCGTGTCCATGACGACCGGGCGGGCACTGCCCGGAGCCCCCGAGGCCGGGCGAGCGCGGCGGCCCGACGACCAGGGGGTCGTCGTCCGCGAGGGCGTTCGGATCGCCTGGACCCGCTACGGCTCCTCGGGGCCCCAGGTCCTGCTGATGCCCACCTGGTCGATCATGCCCTCCCGGTTCTGGAAGGCGCAGGTGCCCTACCTGTCCCGGCACTACCGGGTCACCGCCTTCGACGGCCGGGGGAGCGGGGCCTCGGACCGGCCCCGGGGGGCGGCGGCGTACTCCGACGAGGAGTACGCCGCCGACACCCTGGCGGTGATGGACGAGACCGGCATCGACAGCGCCGTCCTGGTCGCGCTGTCCTGCGGCACGTCGTGGGCGGTCAGGGTGGCGGCAGCCCATCCCGAGCGGGTGGACGGGATCGTGGCGATCGGGCCCTCGTGCGGTTTCGGCATCCCTCAGGGGGAGCGGGACCGGTACGCCTGGGATGCACGCCACGTCACCGACCGGGGATGGGCGAAGTACAACAGGCACTACTGGCTGGAGAGCGGTCCACAGGGGTACGACGCCTTCCTCCGCTTCTTTTTCGCCCAGATGTTCACCGAGCCCCACTCGACGAAACAGATCGAGGACGCCGTCGCCTGGGGTCACGAGGTCGGCCCCGAGGTACTCGTCGACACGACGGCGGGGCGGATCGGCTGCCACGGGGCGACCTGTTCGCCCCTGGAACCGTTGTGCCGGTCGGTCCGCTGCCCGGTGACGGTGATCCACGGGGTCGATGACGCGGTGCGCCCCGTGGCGATCGCCGAGCGCCTGGCCGAGCTGACCGGAGGCGCCCTGCTGCGGGTCGACGGCGGCGGTCACGGTCTGCCGGCACGCCAACCGGTGCTCGTGAACCGCCACATCCGCGCCTTCGTCGACCGGGTGAACCCGCCCGACCCGGCGCCGTCGCGCACGTGGACGCGTGCGCTGAGCCGTCCCCGGCGCGTGCTGTTCCTCCCCTCCCCGATCGGCCTCGGACACGCACGCCGCGACCTTGCCATCGCCGACGAGCTGCGCGCGCTCCACCCCGACCTGCAGATCGACTGGCTCACCCAGGACCCCGTCACCCGCGTCCTGCGCGAGCACGGGGAGCGGGTGCATCCGGCGTCGAGGTACCTGGCCAGTGAGAGTGCCCACGTCGAGGACGAGTGCGGGGATCATGACCTGAACGCGTTCCAGGCCATCCGCCGGATGGACGAGATCCTTGTGAACAACTTCATGGTCTTCTCCGAGCTGACCGACGACGAGCAGTACGACCTGGTGGTCGGCGACGAGGCCTGGGACGTGGACCACTTCCTGCACGAGAACCCTGAGCTGAAGCGCTCGGCGTTCGCCTGGCTGACGGACTTCGTCGGATGGCTGCCGATGCCCGGTGCGGGGGCGGCGGAAGCCGCTCTCACCGCCGATTACAACGCCGAGATGGTCGAACACCGTGCCCGGTTCCCCGGGCTGCGGGACTCCTCGGTGTTCGTGGGGAACCCCGAGGACGTCGTCGAGGACAGCTTCGGGCCGGGGCTCCCGCCGATCCGTGAGTGGACCCTGGAGAACTTCGACTTCGCCGGGTACGTCACCGGGCTCCAACCCCTCACGGCGGACGAGCGGGCCGAGGACCGGGAACGGCTCGGGTACCGCACCGACGAGCGGGTGTGCCTGGTCACCGTCGGCGGATCCGGCGTCGGGCTGCCGCTGCTGCGCCGCATCGCTGACGCGGTTCCGGCCCTGCGCCGGCGGATCCCCGGGCTGCGCGTGGTCATGGTCACCGGCCCCCGGATCGACCCGCGGGCCGTCCCGCGGCGTCCGGGTCTGCAGATCCGCGGCTATCTGCCGGACCTTCACCGGCACCTGGCGGCCTGCGATGTGGCCGTCGTCCAGGGTGGCCTGTCCACGTGCATGGAACTCACGGCGAACCGCCGTCCGTTCGTCTACGTCCCGCTGCGCCGCCATTTCGAGCAGAACCTCCACGTGCGGCACCGGCTCGACCGGTACCGGGCCGGCCGGTGCCTCGACTTCGAGTCGGTGCGGGACCCCGATGCCCTGGCCGCCGCCGTCGTGGCACAGCTGGCGGCCGAGGTCGACTACCTCCCGGTCGAGACCGACGGCGCCGCCCGCGCGGCGCGTCTCATCGCAGACCTGCTGTGACGGGGCAGCGGCTCGCCGCATGCCCAGCCCCATGCGCAGAGCACAACGGCCCCGCGCCAGATTCCAGCGCCCGTCGACGCGAGGGTCAACACGCCGTCCGGCTGGCGTCCAGCGCCAACGGCTTGTGCATGGAGCTGAACCCCATCGCGCCGGTCATCGCGCAGAACGACGCTGGCTGCAGGTCGTACTCGACGTGGAGGACCGGCTTGCCGGCCGTCACGAACGGCAGCAGCCGTGAGCACTCGCGCTCCTGCACGCACTGCTCGTTGACGGCGAAGTCGAAGGCCGGCTGCAGCACGTCGACCTGGTCCAGGTCGTTCTTCAGGCCTACGGCCAGCCCACGCTCGTGCGCGAGCCGCGCGAGCTCGCGGTTGAACCGCTCCTGGTCTGCGACGGTCAGGTCGAAGCCCGTGTCGTTGACATAGCCGTCGACGTTGTCCGGCTCGACCCCGTCAAACCCCTTCGACGCGCACAGATCCATCCGGGCCGCGATCAGCGGCAGGACCAGGTCGAGACGGCGGACGTCGAGCCAGCGCTCGCCGGGCCAGCCGTCCAGCGGCTGCCCGAGGATCGCGGCCGGGTAGCTGGTGCTGTCCGGCCGCCCGGGCTCGTACGAGCCGGCGTTCAGGTAGCAGATGACCCGGCGGCCTTGGGCGTGCAGCTGCCGCACCTGTGCCGCGGAGGTGGTGAACACGTCGACGTCGTACACGTCCGCGTCCACACCGAGGTCCAGGGACCCGGTGAGCTGCCACTGCCACGAGACGCGAGCCGGCGGTCTCCATCGGCCGGGCCAGTCCCTCGTCGGCATCGTGCTCGCGCCTGGGACGGCCGACACGGAGGTACTCGTTTGCGACGTCGGTCGGGTCGACGTCGGTCGGGTCGATGTCGGTGGGGTGCCGACGCAGGCGCCCAGCCCGACCACGATGGCTGCCAGGCAGGCGGCCCAGGCGGCCCGGGACGTCTTCGTCACCGCGCCTGCGCCCCGCTCCGGGCGAGCTCCAGTTCGCCGGTGAGGAGGGCGGGCACGTGGTCCCACGGGTTGGCCCCACGGCTGTCGGTGAGGAAGGCGCTGCCCACGTGGCGTCCCGCCGCGAGGCGGAGCCCCTGCGCGAAGCTGCAGCGAGGCAACGAGTGCACGAGGTGGCAGAAGCGGCTCGAGGGGTACCGGTGCACCCACTCGGGCGGCGACAGAGGCACGTACTGCGCCCACGGCCCCTCGAAGGTGACCGTGACGTTGGCCAGGTCGACGTAGCCCGGGTGCGGGTGGGCTCCGGGGTTCAGCACCACGAACCGTGACCCGTGCGTGCGCGCGGCGAGCACGCACTGAGCGTAGTGGTCCAGTTGGTCGAGTCCGGTGGTGACCTGGTCCAGGAACACGCCCTCCACCCCGTACCGGTGATGGTAGGTGTCGACGTCGCGGGCGACCTCGCCGGGCGTGCGACGTCCGTAGTCGGTGTCGACGTACCCCACGACCCGGACCCCGGCCGCCTGCAGCTTCGCCACGACGGGCACGTAATGGGGGTCCACGGCGTCGCCGGGCCCGCTGTTCACGTTGAGGACGACGAAGCGGAGCACGTGGGCCAGCCGCGGGAGCCGCTGCCAGACCTTCCGCGTGACCGCCGGGTGGAAGTAGGCCGGCACCGCGAGGGACAGGGCCGCGGTGGGGTTGTCGTTCACCGGTGCACGCCCACGCTGCCGTACTGCGCCGCGGTCACCGGCAGCAGGATCAGCAGCAGCCCCGCGAACACCGACAGGTGCGTGGCGCCGAGCGCCACCGTCGAGTGCGACGCCAGCGGCCAGCGCAGGCAGGTGTCGACCGCCAGAGCCGCTGTGGCCAGTCCCAGCGCGAGCCTGTGCCGCCCCAACGACAGCAGCAGAGTCTGCAGGAGGAAGGCGAGCCCCAGCACCGCGTAGGCACAAGTGCTGAGCACGAGCAGGGGGTCGGGCCGCCCGTGCACCGCATGCCACGCTACGACGGCGCCGGTCAAAGCGGCCAGGACCGCGCCATAGCCGAGCACGGCCAGCCCCAGCTGCGAGTGTGCCCTGGCGCGGAACGACGCCGTTGACGTCGTCTCGTGCAGTGCCGCCGCGGCCCGGTTTCGCAGCCGGTACACCAGCCACTCGGCGACGCCCAGGCTGGCCACGAGCGGCAGCATCATCAGGGCGATCGCCGCTCCGGCGGCGTCCTCCCGGCGGGTCAGCACGTCCACGACGGCGAAGGACAGCAGCGCGGCGTTGACGGCGCCGTACACGACGTGTCCGGCGCCCAGAGAACGTTCGGCTCGGCCCAGGACCTCCCGCAGACGTCTCCCTCTTCTCGCGGCCCCTTCGGTCAGCCGGGAGCCCGCGGCAGTGACGGCGCCCACCAGGCACAGGGCCAGCACGCCGAGGACGACCTCACGCGACACGGTGGCCGCCACGCCCGTGAGCACTGCCGTCGCGAGCAGGACGCCGGGGGCGAGGACGGCCAGGAGCAGGAGGTCCGCGTCGAGGACCATGAGCACGGTCGCGGCCAGCAGGTACTCGACCTGGCAGCCGGCCAGCACGCCGGCGGGCAGCAGGAACCCGGACAGCCGACCGGTGGTGACCAGCAGCGCGAGCAGCAGCGCCAGCAGCAGGCCACCGCACAGCAGGGTCGACCCGAACAGTGTCCTCGCCGCCCGCCGCTCGCCCCTCCCGAGGAGCACATGGCCGAGCAGCGAGAGCCCCTGCCCGAGCCCACACGCGACAACGGTGGCGCCGACCAGCACCAGCGCGTCGAACCCGGTGTGCAGCGTGCGCGCCGCCACGACGTACAGCAGCCCCGGCAGCCCGTAGAGCAGCCCGCGCAGCAGGTGCCGGGCCAGGGGGCGGCGCCACGGGTCGGTCGGGACGCCGACGTCCAACGGTCGCTGCGGGACGAGACGATGCATCGCCTCGGCGAGCTCGAAGACGCTGGCCACGCCGTACGTCCTGCGTGCCTGCCGATCACTGACGCCCGCCGCCTCGAGGCCGGCGGCGATCTCGAACCGGTCGACCGCCTGGGTGCACAGCTCGTTGTGCGCGCGGGTCAGCCGCGCCACCGGAGCCGGGCTGCGGCGCTCGCCGCCGGAGCGGACGACGAGCCGGGCACTGCCTCCGAAGTGCTGCCCGGGCACGCGCCAGGCGATCCCGCTGTGCAACGCGCCGCCGTCGAGGGCCGTCGATGCGCTCATCGTCGACCCACCGCCTCCAGCGGGTGGCTCGAGGGCTCCCCGGCGTCCGTGGTCACGCTTGCGTAGACACCGCGGAACGTCCGGAGCATCCGGTCGAGCTGGAAGAGGCCGAACGCCCGCTCCCGTGCGTCCCGGGCCATCTCGTGCCGCCGGTCGTGGTCGGTGAGCAGCTGCTCACAGGCAGCGGCGAACGCCGCCGGGTCGCGCGGCGGGACGAGCACCCCGGCCTCGCCCACGACCTCGGGCACTCCGCCGACCTCCGTCGAGACGGTGGCGCGGCCGCACATCATGGCCTCCACCACGCTGTAGGGCAGCCCCTCGGAGATGCTCGACAGCGCTACCAGGGTCGAGGCGTGGTAGGCGCGGGTCACCGGTCTGACGGGTCCTTCGAAGCTGACCGCCTCGGTGAGGCCGAGCTCGGCCGTCAGCGCGTGCAGACTCTGCTCGTACCACTCGTTGCCCTCCGGCGTGGGCCCGAACAGGCGCAGCACGGCGGCCGGGACTCGCTCCCGCACGAGCGCGAAGGCCCGGATCAGCGTCTCGACGTCCTTGAGCGGGTCGACCCGGCCGACCCATCCGATCGTGGGGACGTCGGGCTCGTCGTCCGCCACCGGGTAGTCGGCGGCGAGGACGCCGTTGTGCGCGGTGGCGATGCTGTCGGGGTCGGCGCCGTGGCGGGTCTCCCACCGCTGGTTGTACACGTTGACGGGGGTGATCACGTCAGCGGCGGCGTATCCGGTGGCGCACAGTCGCCGGTTCAGGGCCAGCAGGACGGCCTTGACTGGCCAGCGGTAACGGACGGTGCGGAAGGCGAGGTAGCGCTCCCGCAGGTAGACGCCATGCTCGGACATGACCATCGGCGTGCCGTAGGTCCACTTCGCGGCCAGAGCGAGCAGGGCCGGCAGGCCGTTCGACACGGCGTGGCACAGATCCGCCTCGATGACCTCGGCCGACAGCGGGCGCAGGGAGTGCTCGATGAGCTCCGTGGCCTCGACCGCCTCACGCATGCTCAGCCACGACGGGCCGTGCAGGTCGCCCCACACCTCGGACAGCAGGCTCACCGCCTCGTCCGTCTGCAGCGCCGCGGTGAGGTCGCTGCGCTGCGCGACGTCGAACAGCCCGCGCAGGGAGCCGGCGAAGTCCTCCTGTTCCTCGCCGGCATGCAGCGTCGCCCGCAGGAATGGGCGGTACAGCTCCAGGAACGTCGCCCGGGCGGCCGCTCTCGGCCGCCGAGCAGGCGGCGCCCAGTCCCACAGAGGGACGGGTCGCAGCGCACGCACGTTGGCGGGCAGGGTGAGCGCGGGCCGCTCGCCGGAGTTCCCGGTGACGGCCACGACGTCGAACTCATGGTCCGACAGTCCCCGGATGAGCTGGTCGCACCAGGTGCTGACCCCGCCCGTGACGTACGGGTAGCAGCCCTCGGCCAGCAGAGCAACCCTCATGAGCCCCTCCCTTCCAGCGCGAGCACGTCCGCCTCCTCGCGGCCGGGCGCGCACGTCGCGCGCCAGGCACTGTCGACCATGTCGGCCAGATCTCTTCGCGCCGTCCACCCCAGGAGGCGTTCGGCCAGTCCCGTGGCCGCGACCATTCCGGCCGGGTCGCCGGGTCGGCGCGGCAGGACCGAGGGCGTGGTGTCGCGGCCGGTCAGGGCTGCCATCGTGGCCAGCACCTCGAACACCGTGTGCCCCACCCCGCAGCCGATGTTGACCGTCTCGTCGACGGTGCCCGAGGCCACCCGGCGGGCAGCGGCCACGTGTGCCTCGGCGAGGTCCTCGACGTGGATGTAGTCCCGCACGCAGCTGCCGTCGCGGGTGAGGTAGTCGTCGCCGAACACCACCGGGCGCCGGCCTGCCGTCAGCGCCCGGAACACCAGCGGGAACAGGTTGGTCCCACCCGTGTCGGCCAGGACGGGGTCCGCACAGCCGACGACGTTGAAGTACCGCAGGCTGATACAGCTCAGGCCGAGGGCGGCGGCGTCCCGGACCATCCATTCGCTGACCAGCTTGGTCCGCCCGTATGGGCTCTCGGGCCGGGCGGGCCCCGTCTCGTCGACGCTGTCGCCGTCAGGGGTCCCGTAGACGGCCGCGCTGGAGGAGAAGACCAGCCGCCCGACGCCCTCGGCCGCCATGGCCTCGAGCAGGGTGAGCGCGCCCGCGACGTTCTGGCGGTAGTAGAGCAGCGGCTGCGCCACCGACTCCACGACCGACTTCTTGCCGGCCAGGTGCACCACACCCGTGACGGAGTGCTCCCGCAGCGTGGCCCGCAGCACCGTGCCGTCGAGCACCGACCCGACCACCAACGGCACGTGGGGGGGCACTTTGCGGGCGTCCCCGGTGGACAGGTCGTCCAGCACGACGACGGGCAGGCCCTCCTCCGTCATGGCGCGCAGGACGTGGCTGCCTATATAGCCGGCGCCGCCGGTCAAGAGCCAGGACATCGTGCCCTCCATCGGGTTCTCAGCGTGCGTCACGGGGTACCCCTCGGTGGGCTCTCCCTGGTCGGGCGGGTGTTGGTCAGAGGACCGTCACCGACTTGGCGAGGTTGCGTGGCTTGTCGGCGTCCCGGCCGAGCGTGACCGCCAGGGACCGCGCAAGGTGTTCTCCTTGAGCTTCAGGGCGCCCTCGGCGGCGAACGGAAGGCCTGCGCCCCGAGAGACGAAGAAGAAGCCCGGCGCGCCGGCGAGCTCACCCGCGAGCGCGTCGGCCACCGGGAACGACATCAGATGTGCGGACTCGAGACGCCGTGGGATCTCCCCGAGCGCGGCCACGTGCTGCGCGAGCTGCGCGCCCGGTGCCCGGCCCGCCGCCGCGGCGAAGGACAGCGCCAGGCAGGCCCCGGTGACGACCTGGGCGGTGAAGGTCTTGGTGGCGGCCACGCTGATCTCCGGGCCGACACTGCAGTCGATCACCGCGTCCGCGCGGCGGGAGAGGGAGGAGAGCGGGGCGTTGGTGACCGCCAGGACCGGTCCGTCCACGTCGTCCAGCGCGGCGAGGACGTCGGCGGTCTCGCCGGACTGCGAGACGGCGATGGTCAGAACTCCGGCGCCGGGCGCGGGCTCGTATTCGGAGGCGATGACCAGCCCGGCCGGTAGGCCCGCGACCTCCCGGAACACCCGGACGGCCGCGGCGGAGGCGTTCAGGGAGCTCCCGCAGGCCAGAAAACGGGCCGCGCTGGGAGCCGGCAGGCCCAGCCCGGTCCACAGCCTGCCGTCCTCGACCCCGGGCAGGATGCGGTCGAGCAGGCGTCTCGTCGCGGCCGGCTGCTCGGAGATCTCCTTCTCCATGAAGTCCTGGTAGGCGCCCATCTCGGCGTCCTCCGCGGCCCAGTCGACGGCCACCGCAGGGCGGCCGGGGAACCTGCGCCCGCACGCGTCGGACCAGGTCACCTCGTTCGTCAGCTCGACGACGTCGCCGTCCTGCAGCACCTGCACGTGGGTGACCGTGCCGACCAGCGCCGTGAGGTTCGACGCCGCGAAGTGGCCGGCCGGGGACGACCCCACGACCAGCGGGGAACGGTAGCAGGCCAGCACCACCTCGGCGCCGCCGGCGGAGGTGACGGCGAGCGCCCAGGAGCCGCGCAGTTCGCGGACGGCGGCACGCACCGCGTCCACCAGCCGTTCGCCGGAGGCGGCTGCCTCCTCCACCAGGTGCGCGACCACCTCGCTGTCGACGTCGGAGTCGAATCGGTGGCCCCGCCGTTCAAGGGTGGCTCTCAGGTCGTCGGCGTTGTCGATGATGCCGTTGTGGACGACGGCCACCGAACGGCGGCAGTCCCGGTGCGGGTGGGCATTCGGCTCGGAGACCCGGCCGTGAGTGGCCCACCGGGTGTGGCCGATGCCGATGCCGCAGTCCTCGGGAGGCCGCTGCATCGCCATCCGATGGGCGAGAGCGTTCAGCCGCCCCACGGCGCGGACGGTGTGCAGCGTTCTCACACCGGGTTCGGTGACCGCGACGCCGGCCGAGTCGTAGCCCCGGTATTCCAGCCGGCGAAGGGCTGGCAGGAGGAATTCGGTGGCACTGTTCCCGAGGCGGCAGGCAACGATTCCACACATCGAGATGAATCCTCCAAATGATCCGGGCGGGCCGATGGATGGGCGAATAGGCATCCCCGGCTGAACGCTCGCCAGTAGGTCACCACACCGTCGCGGTGGCTGCCGCGGGTCGCGGTGGCATTCACCCGGATGGCCGGGAACGCGCTCTGGGCGAGCCTGGCCGAGCGCCCGACCGCCTTGCGCCGCATCACATGTCGGGAAGTGGGCGAGTCGTGAGGGTGCCGGCCCGTGGTCAGGTCGTCGTGCCATTGCTCCGGTCGTGTGCCGACCGTTCGGGAAAGCCTGCTCCGACTAGGTAAAGGGCGGCGGAAGCACCCGCACGGCGACATTGCGGCGACCTACGTTTACCAAACCGCAGCCAACCCGAAAGGAATCCCATGGGCCTGTCTACCCATTACCGTGCGGCTCTCAGCAGGCGGGGAATTGCACTCGGGCTGGGGGCCCTCCTGGTAGCGGCGCCCCTGCCGATGGCGAGCGCGCAGGCAGCCACGGGTCACCGTGTCGACCTGCGCGTGCTCGTCCTCACTGACGGCGGCCCGTCGACCGCTGCGATCGCCACCCAGCTGGACCGCGAGGGCGTCCCCTACACGGCCGTCAGCCTGGCCGACGCGACCCGCCCGGCGATCGACCCTGCCTACCTGGAGAACGTCGTGACGGGTGAGGGACGGTTCCAGGCCGTCGTGCTGCCGAACCAGGCGGGCACCGCCACCCACGGCCTGACCCCGACCGAGCTGACCGCTCTGACCAACTACGAGCTCGCCTACGGCGTGCGACAGGTCGACGCCTATGTCTACCCCGGTACCACCGTCGGGCTGTCCACCCCCGCGTACTCCGGTTCTCTGGACGGCAGCACCGCCACGGTGACCGCCCAGGGCCTGGCGGGGCCGTTCCCCTACCTCAAGGGCTCACTCCCGATCGACGACGTCGATCCGGCCACGACCGAGATCTACGGCTACCTCGCCGCCCCCGCGCCGGCCCTGCCGGCAGGGGAGACGTTCACCCCTCTGCTCAACGCCTCGGTGGGCACCTCGACCGGGTCCGTCGTCGGCGTCTACAGCCACGCGTTCCGCGAGGAGCTCGTCATCACCGCGGCGTTCAACAGCAACCATCGGGTGTTCAACGAGATCGGTCACGGGATCGTCACGTGGATGACCCGCGGCCTGCACCTCGGGTACCACCGCAACTACTTCGCCGTGCACATCGACGACATCTTCCTGGCGGACAGCCGGTGGAGCGCCGCCGGACACTGCACCCCCGGCGACGGCTGCGTTGACCCGACGGTGACGACCACCGACATCCGGATGACCCCGGCCGACGTCTCTCGCCTGCTGACCTGGCAGAGCGCCAACGGCCACACCGTCGACCTGGTGTTCAACGCCTCCGGCAGCGACCTGGCGGCGACGCAGAACGGCGGCACCGACCCGCTCACCGCCGCCCTCACCGCAGCGGGCACGGAGGACCAGTTCACCTGGGTCAACCACACGTACACCCACACCTACCTCGGGTGCATCCAGATCGCGCCGACTGCGGTGGGGCAGACCTGGCGCTGCGCGAACGCCGCCGACACCGGTCCGTACATCGAGCCAGAGCTCGTCCCGGGCAGCCAGACCCTCGTCAACGGGACGCAGTGGCTGTCGCAGGCCAAGCTCACCAGCGAGATCCAGCAGAACCTCGGCTGGGTCGCGACTCACCCGCTGACGCACTTCGACCCGGCCGCGCTGGTCACCGGGGAGCACTCGGGTCTGCTGTCGCTGCCTCAGCAGACCATCGACAACCCGTTCCTGGCGCCGGCGCTCGCCGCGACCGGCATCAAGTACACGGCGTCCGACGCCTCGCGGGAGAGCCTGTCCCGCGCCGTCGGGGCGGCCGTCACGGTGCCGCGGCACCCGATGAACATCTTCTACAACGTCGGGACCTACGGCGACGAGGTCAGTGAGTACAACTGGATCTACACCAGCGCCGCCAATGGCGGGAGCGGCCTGTGCACCGCGAACCCGACGACGAGCACCTGCATCACCCCGCTGGAGGCGGCGACGGCAGCCCAGGCGAAGGCGAGCTTCGACAGCTACATCACGCCGCTCGAGGTCCGCAACGCCTACAACCTCGTCGTCACCGGCGACCCCCGCCCGTTCTACGCCCATCAGTCGAACCTCGCCGAGGACGGGGTTCTCTACCCGGTCATGCAGGGCGTCCTGGACCAGTACAAGGCAGCCATCGACACCACGAAGTCGCCGATCGTGCACGCCGACATGAAGGCCCAGGCGCAGGCCCTGTCCAGGATGACGAGCTGGGGCGGCGCCCAGTCGGGAGTGACCGCGTACGTCGACAGCGCCGGCGTGCACGTGTCCGGCCCGGCCGGAACCGAGGTTCCGCTCACGGTGCCCGCCGGCACCACGGTGAACGGCTCCACGCTGGGCGCCTACGACGGCGAGCTGTCCGGTTGGCTGAGCGCCTCGGCGACGGACACTGTGGTCGCCGTGCCGGCGATCGCCATGGGCGGCTACGTGGGCGTCGCCGTCCCGCCGGCCCCGGTGGCCTCGGCCATCCCGGCCAACGCCTCGGCCGTGGTGAGCTGGTCGATGCCCGGCGACGGGGGCACCCCCGTCACCGGGTACGTCGTGACCGTGTACTCCGGCACCGGCACGACCGTGCTCCAGAGCCTGAACGTGGCCGCTCCGGCCACGACGGTGACGGTCACCGGGCTCACCAACGGCACGGCATACAGCTTCGACGTCGCCGCGGTCAACGGGTTGGGGACCGGTCCGGCGTCCGCCCGCACCGCCGCCGTCACCCCGTCTGCCCTGCCGGGCGCCCCGGTGATCGGAGTGCCGACCCGGGGCAACGCGTCGGCGGTGGCGCGGTGGACCGCACCGCCGAACGGCGGCTCGGCCATCACCGGGTACAGGGTGCGGGTCTACACCGGCACCGGCACCACGGTGCTGCGCACCGTGACCGCCGCGGCCACGGCCACCAGCCTGACCGTGACCGGCCTGACCAACGGCACCGCGTACACCTTCGATGTCGCGGCGAGCAACGTCGTCGGCACCGGCCCGGCATCGGCCCGCTCCGCCGCCGTCACCCCGGCAACCGTGCCGGGCGCGCCGGTGATCGGGGTGGCGGTGGCCGGCGTCGCCGGAGGGTCCATCACCGCGACGAGCAAGTGGACGCCGCCAGCGTCCACCGGTGGTAGCGCGATCACCGGCTACCGTGTGACGGCGCTGCGCCTGACCGTCGCCGGGCAACTCCTCGGTACCACGGTCTCGGGTGTCGTCTCGGCGTCCACCCGCTCGCTGGCGATGACGCTCCCCGTAGCGGGGTCGTACCGGTTCAAGGTCCAGGCGATCAACGCCGTCGGATCCGGTGCGCAGTCGCCGCTGTCGAACATGGTCACCGCCCGGTAGCCCGGGTCCACCCCGACAGCCCCTGCGCCGTGCGGCGCGGGGGCTGTCTCGCGTCCACCTCGAGCGGCGACGAGTAGTACACGGTCCGGTAGTAGACCCCCGTGCGAGAGGCTCGTTCAGGCGCTCGCACACACTCGGCACCACGGGACGGTCACGGCTCGGTGATCGGGCCGCCGAGGTCGACGGGCACGTCGGGGCCGTCGACCGACGGATCGACGATGGTCCACCTCCCCGCACCGGAGGTGCTCAGGATGACGAAGCAGCCGGCGTCGGTGTTCACGAACCCGAGCCGGTACAGGGAGCGCCCGCCCGTGGACGCGAGGTGCCGCGAGCAGACCGGCTTCGTCACTCCCGCAACGGATCCGAGATCGGCGCAGTCACCCTGGTAGGTGCCGTCCACGGTTGCCGCGGCCAGCGCGGCCTCGGCCGTGGGGTACGTCGCCGGGACGGCGGTGCCGGCGCGGATCGTGACCGCGGTGATGGCGAACTTCTCCACGTCGGCGATGTGGCCACCGGTGGAGACGGCGACCGTGACCAGCCCCGACGAGCCCGGGGGCACCGTCAGCGTCACCTGCCACGGCGTCTGCTCGCCGCCGGCGGGGATCCCCTGCACGTGGGCCAGCAACCTCCCGCCGCGATCGCGGATCTGCACCACCAGCGATTCATCCACCCCGGTGATCTGCCCGCCGATCGTGACGGTGGTGCCCACGACGGCTCCGTAACGCGGCGTGGTCAGGGTGAGCGTGGTGTCTCGGCTGCCCACGACCTCCCACGGACGCTCGGCCGTCGGCCCCACCCCTATCCGGGCCAGGTGGAGCACGGCCGCGCTCATCGTCCGGCCCTCGGGCGGGGTGCCGGCCACGCCGACCCATGCCTCGTCGCCGACGACCTGCGTGCTGGTCACCCGGTTCATCTCCGCGTAGCCCAGGTGCGTCGACGCGAAGGTCAGCGCGGTCGCGGCCGGGTCGAGCCGCCAGGGTTGGCTGCCGTTCGGTGCCGCCTCGCGCTGCCAGGCGGCGGCGTCGGTCACCGAGGCGAACGGCCACAGCGGCTGGAACCGGAACGCCGTGCTCGCCGGGCTCGACACGCTCGGGGAGGTGAACGGAGCCGGGCTCAAGGGTGCCACCGCGGATGGCCCGGCGGCCGGTGAGGCGGACGGCGACCCGCTGGCCCCGGGGGAGGGCGACGTGCCGTCGTGGCGGGTCAGGGTGATGCCGGCGGCGGCGAGGGCGAGCGCCGCGAGGGTCACCAGGGC
>JBAPWU010000524.1:0-7264 GCA_049283855.1 Kineosporiaceae bacterium | reverse complement strand
GTGCCGGGGGCGCTGCCGGCGACCTGGCTGGCCCGCAGCGCCTTCCGGACCACCCGCGGCCGGGCCGTGTTCGCCGGGATGGCCGCCCACTCGGTGCTCCCGCTGGGGCAGCCGATCACGGCCGGCTACGGGATGCTGCTGGCCGCGCTGGCCCACAGCGTCGGCTGGCCGGTCGTGCGCGGGGGGTCACAGAACCTGGCCGACGCGCTGGCGGCGCGCCTGCTCCGGCTCGGCGGCGAGATCCGCACCGGCCTCCGGGTCACCAGCCTCGACGACCTGCCGGCCGCGCCGATCGTGGTCCTCGACCTCACTCCCCGCCAGGTGCTGGCCGTCGCGGGGCACCGGCTGCCGGATCGCTACCGCCGCCGGCTCGAGCGCTACCGCTACGGCCCAGGGGTGTTCAAGGTCGACTGGGCGCTCGACGGCCCGGTGCCCTGGCAGGACGCCAGGGTCGCCGAGGCGGGCACCGTCCATCTGGGGGGCACGCTCGCCGAGGTGGCGCTCGCCGAGCGGGAGGTGGCCCGGGGCCGCCACCCGGAGCGCCCGTTCGTGCTGTGCGTGCAGGCGACCGTCGCCGACGCCACACGGGCACCGGCCGGCAAGCACATCCTCTGGGCCTACTGCCACGTCCCGAACGGCTCCGGCCTGGACCAGACGGCGACCATCGAGGGTCAGCTCGAGCGGTTCGCGCCGGGATTCCGCGACCGGGTGCTGGCTCGGCACACCATGGGCACCCAGGCCCTCGAAGCGTTCGACGCGAACCTCGTGGGCGGCGACATCGGCGGCGGCGCGGCGGACCTGCGCCAGTTCGCCGCGCGCCCGGTCCTCTCGCTGCACCCCTGGGCCACACCCGTGCCCGGGCTCTACCTCGCCTCGGCCAGCACACCTCCCGGCGGCGGCGTCCACGGCATGGGCGGCTGGCAGGCGGCTCGCCTGGCGCTGACGCAGGTCAGCCGGCGCTGACCGGGCCCGACCGCCCGTCAGGCCTCGATCACGCCGCGCAGCAGGCGTGGCGTGAGGTCGTCCTTGCGGATGTAGCTCCTCGCTCCGCAGGTCTGCGCATCGGGCGGCAGGTCGTCGGCGGCGTACGTCGACATCAGGACGACGACGGTCTCCGGCCTCGCGGCAACGATCCGGCGCGTGGCCTCGATGCCGTTGATGCCCGGCAGGTTGATGTCCATCAGGACCAGCCCCGGGGGCTGGGCCGACGCCAGCGCGACCGCCTCCTCGCCGGTCGCCGCCTCCCCCAGCACGTGCCACCCCCTCAGCCGGCCCACCACCGTGCGCGCGACGGAGCGGAACGGGGCCTGGTCGTCGACGATCAGGACGCCGCGCGCCGGCTCGAGACCCGCGGACGACCTCGCAGTCAGGGAACTGATCACCGTTCCAGCATGGGCCACCGGACGGTGCTGCCCCAAGGGTGCTGCCACCACGGCAGTGGCCCGCTCGGTGTGGCTGGCCCCCTTGGGGCCGAGACGCGCCGGTCAGGCGCCGGTCAGGCGCCGGTCAGGCGCCGGGCCCGGTGCCGCGTCCCGCCAGGTGCAGCAGTACGGCCTTGACCCGCCGGTTCACGTCCGGCTCGGCCTCCAGACCCAGCTTGGCGAACAGGGCGTTGATGTGTTTCTCGATCGCCCTCTCCGACAGGAACAGCGCCGAGGCCACCGCGGCATTGCTCTTGCCCTGGGCGATCTGGTCGAGCACCTGGAGCTCGCGCGGCGTCAGAGCTGCCAGCGGGGAGGGGACACCGCGGTCTGACGCCGCGACCAGCACCTCCACCACCGCCGGATCGATCACCGACCCACCGGCGGCCACGGCGTGCACGGCCGCGACCAGTTGGCGCGGGTCGCTGACGCGCTCCTTGAGCAGGTAGGCCCGGCCCGCGCTCCCCCCCTGCAGCAGCGCGTGCGCGTAGGCCGGCTCCGCGTACTGGGACAGGACCACGACACCCATGCCCGGATGGCTCGCCCGCAGCTGCTGGGCCGCCCGGATCCCCTCATCGCTCGACGTCGGTGGCATCCGGACATCGGTCACCACGACGTCCGGCAGGTGGGCCTCGACGGCGCGCATCAGTTCGGGCAGGTCCGCACAGGTCTCGACCACGGTCACATCCGGCTCCCGGTCCAGCACCTGCCGGATGCCTTCGCGCACGAGCATCGAGTCCTCGGCGACGACGACCCGCACGTCCATCGCCGCAGCATAGTTGTCCGGGTCCCTAGACTCGGGCCGACCGCACGCCGCACGCCGCACACCGGCACCCGCACCCGCGGGCAACGAGGACTCCCCAGATGGCCACGACGGCTCGACCGGAACCCGCTCGACCCGACCCCGTCGGCGTCGACCCGTCGCTCGTCGATGCCGCCGAGATCGCCCGTCTGGTCGGGGCGGACCTCACCTCGGGCCTGAGCGCCGCCGAGGCCGCCCGGAGGCTCGCCGCGGACGGCCCGAACGAGGTGCGCGGTGTGCCCCCGGTGCCGACCTGGCGCAAGGTGCTCGCCCAGTTCCACGACCCGCTGATCTACCTGCTGCTGGTCGCCACCGCGGTGTCGGTCGGCGCCTGGCTGATCGAAGGGGCGTCCGGCCTGCCCGTCGACGCCATCGTGATCTCCGCGATCGTGGTGCTCAACGCCGTGCTCGGCTTCGCGCAGGAGGCGCGGGCCGACGACGCCGTGGCTGCCTTGTCGACGATGACCGCGGCATCCTCGACGGTGCTCCGTGACGGGCTGCTCACCACCGTGCCCAGCACCGGGCTCGTGCGCGGCGACCTGCTCGTGCTCGGTGAGGGCGACAGCGTCGGCGCGGATGCACGGCTCGTCGACGCGAAGGCGCTGCGGATCGCCGAGGCCTCCCTGACCGGGGAGAGCCAGGCCGTCACCAAGGATCCGCTCACGCTGGCCACGGCGTCATCGCTCGGCGACCGCCGCAACATGGTCTACAAGGGAACCACCGTCAGCCAGGGCGTGGGCCGGGGCATCGTCACCGGAACCGGCATGAACACCGAGGTCGGCGCCATCGCCACCATGCTCGACACCACCGTGGCGGAACCGACCCCGCTGCATCGGGAGATCGGGCACATCGGCAGGGTGCTGAGCCTGGTCGTGATCGCCATCGCGTGCGTGGTGATGCTCACCGTCGTGCTCGTGCAGGGGGTGTCGACACCTACCGGGTTCGTCACGGTGTTCCTCCTCGGGGTCTCTCTGGCGGTCGCCGCCGTCCCGGAGGGTCTGCCCGCGATCATGTCGGTGATCCTGTCCCTCGGGGTGCAACGGATGGCGCGGCGCAACGCCGTGGTCAAGCGGCTGACGTCCGTGGAGACGCTGGGCTCGGCATCGGTGATCTGCTGCGACAAGACCGGCACGCTGACCCGCAACGAGATGACGATCCAGCGGGTGCTGACCGCATCCGGCCGGCTGGACGTGACCGGGGTGGGTTACCGCCCGGACGGCGAGGTGCTGGCCGGCGCCGCGCCGCTGACCGACCCCGCCCTTCGGGCCGAGGCCCAGCTGGTGCTGGGGGCCGGGTCCCTGGCCAACAACGCCCAGTTGGTCGAGCAGGACGGCGAGTGGGAGATCCAGGGCGACCCGACCGAAGCGGCCTTCCTGGTGGCCGCGGCCAAGCTCGCGGGGACGACCGAGCACATGGCCCGGTTCGACCGCCTCGACGAGGTGCCCTTCACCTCGGAGCGCAAGATGATGTCCACCCTGCACCGGGAGACCGACGGTGGCAGCCTGCGCATCTTCAGCAAGGGCGCCCCCGACGTCCTGCTGCAGCTGTGCTCCGGCGTGCAGGTGGGCGAGACGGTCGTCCCCCTGGACGACCGGCTGCGACGGCGGCTGATGTCCGACATCGGATCGCTCTCCGAGCAGGCCTTCCGCACCCTCGGCGTGGCCTACAGTCGGGCCGACGCGTACACGGCCCCCTTCGACGAGGCCGACGAGCGCGACCTGGTCTATGCCGGAGTGGTCGGCATCATCGACCCGCCGCGCGAGGAGGCCGTCGCGGCGATCGAGGAGGCCCACCGCGCCGGCGTCCGGGTGATCATGATCACCGGCGATCATCCGAAGACGGCCGCACGGATCGCCGCCGACCTGGGGATCGTCGAGCCCGGAGCGACGGCGTTGTCGGGGGCCGACCTCGACCGGCTCGACGAGCCGGGCCTGCGCGAGGCCGTGCGCGGGACCTCCGTGTTCGCGCGGGTCTCCCCCCGCCACAAGTTGCGGATCGTCGACGCCCTGCAGGCGGACGGCGAGATCGTGGCGATGACCGGCGACGGCGTCAACGACGCCCCGGCCCTGAAGTCCGCCGACATCGGCGTGGCGATGGGGATCACCGGCACCGAGGTGACCAAGGAGGCCGCGAAGATGATCCTGGCCGACGACAACTTCGCCACCATCGTCGCCGCCGTGCGGCAGGGCCGGGTCATCCTCGACAACATCAAGAAGTTCCTGCGCTACCTGCTCTCCTCGAACATGGGCGAGGTGCTCACCGTGTTCCTCGGCGTGGTCCTCGCGGGCACCCTGGGGCTGACCGGGGCGAGCACCGAGACCGTGGTGCTGCCGCTGCTGGTCACCCAGATCCTGTGGATCAACCTGGTCACCGACTCCACGCCGGCCCTGGCGATGGGGATCGACCCGGAGATCGACGACGTGATGGCCCGCCCACCGCGCGGCATCGACGACCGGGTGATCGACGCGCGGATGTGGGTGGGCATCATGTCGACCGGCCTGGTGATGGCGGCGGTCACCCTCGCCACCATCGATCTGTTCCTGCCCGGCGGGCTGCTCCCGGCTCTGCCATCGACCGCCGACTCGGGCCTGGACGTCGCCCGCACCGCCGGCTTCACCACCCTGGTCCTCGCCCAGTTGTTCAACACGTTCAACGCCCGTTCGGGCTCGACCAGCGCCTTCCACCGCCTGTTCGTGAACCGGTGGCTGTGGGGAGCGATCGTGCTCGCCGTGGTGCTCCAGCTGGCCGTGGTCCAGCTCCCGGTCCTGCAGGCCGCGTTCGGAACGGCCGCGCTGGACCCGGCGCACTGGGCCGTCTGCGCAGTGATGGCATCCGTCGTCCTGTGGGTTGAGGAACTGCGCAAGTGGCTGTTGCGGACGCTGGACCGAGCTCCACGTGCCCGCACCTGACTCGCACGCCGGGGATGCTCCGCAGACGACGTGACGTGCGCAGCGCCGTAGTCACCCGCGCATCAGCAGGTCGGCGGAGGGCTGCTCCCTGTGGGCTCGACCGCCGGGGCTTCTTCGGGAAGGTCGAGGCGGAGCTGGCGGTTCCGCAGGTGCTGGCCGAGTTGTCGGGCGCGGTGTTCCCTGTGCCACAGCGTGTTACGTCGGGGGTTCTGCGTGGGGTCGATGGATCGAGGTGGCACGGCCCAGGGCACTCCGTCGATCATCTGGAGCGCCCAGTGCCCGCTGTGGACGGCGGTGTGGTGTCGTCCGCAGAGCATGGCCAGGTTGTCGATGTCTGTGGGGCCGTTGTGACGCCACCAGACCACGTGGTGGGCGTCGCACCAGCTGATGGGTGCGGCGCATCCGGGCACCACGCATCCGCGGTCCCGTGTGATCAGCGCCCGGCGCTGCGCCGCGGTGGCCAGGCGAGTGGTGCGTCCGTGGGCGAGAGCGGCACCGTTGTCGTCGAACAGGGTCGGGTCGAGGACGGCATCACACAGGAGCCGGGAGAAGGTACCCGGGTCGAGGGGCTCGCCGGTCGCCAGATCGGTGGCCAGGCCGGGCGCGGTGGGGCCGAACGGCCGTACGAACGAGGCGCCGGGCGGGTGGATCGGGCGGCCCTGGGCGTCGAGGGCGTTCGGCTGTGCGGCGCGAGCCGCGGCGATCTGAGCGGCGGTGGCCCAGATGTGGACCTGGGTGGTCGGGGTCCGGGCGCCACCGTTCCTGCCGGTCTGACCCTTCGTGGCCGCCTGGGCGTCCGGGCCGTCCTCGCGCGGCCCGCACAGATAGGTGCGGGCCAGGTCGGTGAGCGCATCGGCGCGGCGCTGGGCGGGCGTGCGCTCGTCGGGCAACGCGAGCGCGGGCTGTGGGTCGGGGCTCTCCCCAGGCTCCGGGCGGGTCATGCCCTGCTTCACCAGGGCGTCGATCGCTGCGCGAACCAGGGCGCCTGAGGCGGCGTCGAGGGCGAACCGTCCGACGAGCATGCCGGTGGCATCGGTGTGGAAGCTCAGCTCGCGGCGGGTGCAGGCGTCGGGGTCGTAGGAGTCCTTGCCGTCGGGGTCGAGGGTGGCCAGGAGCTGCTTGGTGAGGCGGGCCAGGTCCCGCGCGGACAGCACCGTGGCCTGCTCGGCGAGGAAGGCGTCGACGCGGGCGGCGCCGGACCAGCCGTCGGCGTCCACCTCGTTCAGCAGGTGGGCGGGGATCTTCTTCAGCGCGCCGAGAGCGGCGTTCAGGTGGGCCCGAGAGGTCTGGCCGGAGGCGAGGGCAGCGCCCACGCGGGGTAGGCCGGTGCTGCTGGTCGGCGCGGCAGCGGCAGTCGCGGGCACCACTCCCGCTCCGTCACCGTCCACGGCGTGGGCGGCCCTGGCATCGAGGCGGGCCTGGCCGGGGTCCGCGTTGCAGGTGTGGATCAAGTAGGTCGCTCCGACGGTGCCGGACGCCGCGCCCGGGACGGCGTCCGGGCGGGAGTCGAAGCTGCGCAGCAGGTGCAGGTACGCCGCCTCGAGCCGGGCCCGCAACCCGAACACGGTAGCGAGTGCGTCGCCGTGCTCGACATCGCTCAGGCACAGCGTGGACGCGCCCTGAAGCAGACCGACGTCGGCGCCCACCCGGACCAGGGCAGCGAGCACCGCCGGAAGCGGTCCGGCGCCGACGGCGCCGTCCGGCAGTGGGGTCTGCTCCTGCTCCATGACCTGGACGCTACCGGCCACCACCGACAACCAAGCTCTCAGAACAGACCGCGAAAACCATTGCACACCAACGAGTTGCTGTGAATCAGGTTACTTTGCGGTGCGGTGCGGTGCGGGGTGGGCAGGAAGACGTGCCGTGAGGCGAACGTGCCTCTGCCGCACGGGAAATGGTGTCTTGGTGACGTCGCGCTGCAGCACCTGACGGCCGCGGCTGCCGTCGGGTCGCGGCTGACGGCGGGTGGCGCGGGCCGTTGTGCTCTTGGCGCCGTGCCGGGACAGCACGAGGCTGGAACTGACGCCGTGAGATCCGAGGAGGCCACCATGAGCACCTCGACGCCGGTGCGCATCACTCCCCCGCCGCCCGCCCGGCGATCACCCGCCCGGCGCTGGGCGGCCCTGGTGACC
>JBAPWU010000523.1:0-10306 GCA_049283855.1 Kineosporiaceae bacterium | reverse complement strand
CGGACTCGGCCCGGCGCATCCTCCGCGCCACGGCGGGGGCCGCCCCAGGTTGATCGCGTGGACCCCGGCGCAGCGTGCGCAGGTGGGCGACGGCGGCCGGAACGCGGCGAGCGATCGCGGCCAGGCGATGCGGATCCGACAGCAGCAGCTTCATCAGGTAGGAGGCGAGGCCCGTCCCGTAGTTGCGCGCCTGGTCGACCAGGGCGTCGACGTCGGCATGGTGGGCATGACAGATGATCGCTGCGGGTTCATAGACCACGGTCGAGCCCGCCTCGAGGAACCGGAAGATCAGGTCGAGGTCCTCACCACCGGCGGACGGGGTGCCGGCCCCCAGGTCGGGATCGAAGCCGCCCAGGCGCTCGAAGGCCTCGCGCCGGGCCGCCATGTTGGCGCCGGTGCCGATGCGACCTGTGGCGTAGGGGAAGAGTGGGGCGTCCGCGGGCGGTTCGCAGGTGCGCCAGACCCGGCGGGCGAAGCCGTTGGAGTACCCGCGATGCACCTCGCGCCACACCTGGGCCTGCGTCTCCAGCTCCAGCGGTCGTACCAGACCGGTCACCAGGTCGACCCCCGCCGTGGCGGCGAACGCCTCGACCAGCGATCGGGCCCAGTACCGGTCGACCACCACGTCGTCGTCGGTCCACGCCACGAGGTCGGTCTCGGCGGACCGGATGCCCGCGTTGCGGGCCCAGGACAGGCCCTGCCGCTCCTCGCTGACCAGGGTGACGCGCGCCTCGTCGGCGTAGTTCTGTGCGACCGTCAGCCGCGTGCCGGGCAGGTGGGGCCGGTTGTCCACCACGATCACCCGGGGCCGGCAGCCGTCGGAGGCGAGGATCGAGTCCACGCAGCGGAGGAGGCCCTCGGGATTGCCGCAGGTCGTCACCACGACCGACAGCTGCGTCGGGTCCGCCGTCCCGCTCCCGGCCGGCACCGCTGGTGCCGGTGCAGACGCGGAGTCTCCGAGTGCCGCCTCGATCGCGGCCCGCAGGCCCGCGGCGGACAATCCCCCCGGTCCGAGGGGGATCACCACCTCACCGAGCGGTCTCCGGTGACGCCGGGCCAGCACGAGGGCGCAGGCATGGCCCGTCGCCGGGAGGGCCGGCACCTCCTCGTCGAGGTCGACCACGAGCGCCAGGGCAGGGGCGACGACCCGGGCCTGGGCCATCCCGCCCTCACCGGCGGCCACGGTCGTGCCCCCCGTGGGTCCGCATCCGTCGGACCTGACGGAACGCCGTCGTGCGCAGGCGCTCACGCGGCCAAGCCATCGGCGCCGCGGCCCCGGCCAGGGCGCGGGCGATGTCCGTTGCGGAGTGCCTCGCGGTCACGGTGATCCGCGCGATCGCCCACGGGTCGTCGTCGGCATGGGTGTAGGCGTTCTTGACCGCAGCCCCCCACGTGTAGCCGGCCTGCATGGCGCGTCTGACCACCCTCGTCCGGAACGAGCCGTGCGGGTAGGCCACGGCCTCCACCGGTCGGCCGAGGATCTGCTCCAGCTGGTCCTTGCTCTCGACCAGCTCCCGCCGCAGGACGTCGTCGGGCAGCAGGTCGAGATGGGGATGGGAGACCGTGTGCGAGCCGATCTCCATCCCGGACGCCGACAGCTCGCAGATGCCTCGCGCATCGAGCATCGTCGCGTCGGAGAACACGCCGCCGATGACACCCGTGGTCTGGAACAGGGTGGCGCCGAAACCGCAGTCGGACAATACCGGCAGGGCATTGTCGAGCAGATCGGCGTAGCCGTCGTCGAAGGACACCGCGACGGTTCGGCTCGGCAAGGGTGAGCCGGCGTGCAGATACCGGGCCACAGCGCCGAGTTCGACGGTGGTGAATCCCAGATCGGTGATCGCCGCCATATGCGCTGCAAATGCGCGCGGAGATACGGTGAACACCTCCTGGCCGCTCGGCGGACTGTCGTTCACGGAGTGATAGAGCAGGACCGGGAAGGGTTCTCGCCGTGCTCTCCCCGCAGCTCTCCGGTTCATCCAGCCGAAGCTACAGCCCGGATCGGCGGGCCACCGGCGAGTGTGCGAACGGTCACCCGATTGCCGTAGCCGGGACTGATCATATGTGGACCGTCGAATTCCCCACGATCTTCCTCGGTCCTGAATCCGGCCGGAGACCTAACGTGTTCGGAATACAACCCACCGTGAAGCGATCGGTGCCGATCGTGTAGTGGCCAATGGCTGTCGGCCATTTCCTCGCGGCTTCCTCGTAATCTCCGAATCAGCCGGTGTTTCGGCTTTCTGCGTCCTTCGTCGAACAGGGGGTAGCCGCATGGCCGGATTGGCCGATGGCCGTGACCGACCGGTGCTGGGGCCAGTGAGCGGGGTACCCGACCTGCAGCTCGTCCACCGACGGGACATGCCGGAGAGGCCCTCGCGGGACGTCGTGGTCGACGGCCGGACGCACGCCGTGGCGGTGTCCGTCGTGATCCCCTGCCGCAACGAGGCGATGAACCTCCCGGCAGTGCTGTCGCAGCTCCCGGCCGGGCTGACCGAGGTGATCATCGTGGACGGGCGGTCCACCGACAACACGATCGAGGTGGCCCGGGAACTGGTGCCTGATGCGGTGATCGTGCGGCAGACCGGCAAGGGCAAGGGCGACGCCCTGCGGGCGGGCTTCGAGGCGGCCCGGGGCGAGATCATCGTGATGCTCGATGCCGACGGCTCGATGAGTCCCCGCGAGATCGACTCCTTCCTCTCGGAGCTGGTGCGCGGGGCCGACCTGGTCAAGGGGTCGCGGCAGCTGCCCGGGGGTGGCAGCGCGGATCTGACCCCCGTGCGCGCCGCCGGCAACTGGGTGATGAGCACGATGTTCAACCGTCTGTTCGACGCCTCGCACACCGATCTCTGCTACGGCTACATGGCCTTCTGGAACCGGAACCTGGACGTGCTCATGCCCGAATGCACCGGGTTCGAGGTGGAGACCTGGATGTGCGTCAGCGCCCAGCGGGCCGGGCTGCGGGTGGTCGAGGTGCCCTCCCAGGAGGGGCGGCGGATCTACGGCCGGTCGAACCTGCGGACGGTCCGCGACGGCATCCGGGTGCTGCACATCCTGGTGGGCGAGCGCTGGATGGCACTGCGACCGAGGCGAAGGGTCCCGGCTCGTGGCACCGTCTGACCTGCTCGACGTCACCGTGGTGATCTGCTCGTACTCGCCCGATCGCTGGCCGGACCTCCTCGCCGCGGTGGAGTCGGTCCGCGCCCAGCGTCCGCGGCCTGCGGAGGTCCTGGTGGTGATCGATCACCACCACGACCTGCTGTCGCGAGCGGCGACCCTGGACGGCGTGCGCGCCGTCCCGAGCAGCCGGAGACCGGGCCTGTCGGGAGCGCGGAACACCGGAGTGCAGGAGGCTCGGTCGGGGATCGTGGCCTTCCTGGACGACGATGCCGTGGCCGAGCCCGGGTGGCTGGGTGCCCTGTGCGCTCCGATCCTCGACGGAGCGGCGGAGGTGGTCGGTGGCCGGGCGGACGCGGTGTTCCCCTCCGGGCGCCCGACGTGGTTCCCCCGTGAGTTCGACTGGGTGGTCGGGTGCACCTATCGCGGCCATCCCTCGGGACGGGTCGCGATCCGCAACCCGATCGGGTGCAACATGGCCTTCAGGGCGGACGCACTCGCCCAGGCGGGACCGTTCCGTGAGGACATGGGCAGGATCGGCGCTCGGCCTCTGGGGTGCGAGGAGACGGAGTTGTGCATCCGCCTCGTTCAGCGGGTCCCCGGAGCCCGCGTGATCCACCAGCCGGCGGCCGTCGTCAGACAGCGGGTACCGGCCTCCCGTGAGCGGGTCCGGTACTTCCTGTCCCGGTGCTATGCGGAGGGCCTGTCCAAGGCCATGGTCGCCCGTTCGGTGGGCAGGACCGAGGCCCTGAGCTCCGAACGCACCTATGTGAGGCGCACCCTGCCGTCCGGTGTGATCCGGGGCCTGGCCGACGCCGCGAGGCTGCGTCGCCCCGACGGCCTGGCCCGCGCCGCTGCCATCCTGGTCGGCTTCGGGGCGACGACCCTCGGGTTCGCCCGGGGGAGGCTCGCTCGCGCGGGCCCGGCGTACGGCGGTGTGGAGTAGCGCGGTGTTCACCGTTCAGACCCCAGCTCCGCGTGCCGACTGGTCTGCCGTGGCCGCGCAGGATCCCCGCTCCCTGGCTGATCAGAGCCCGCAATGGATCGACGCGGTCTGCGCCGGCGGCCACTACCGCGACGTCAGCCGCTACTACGCGTTCGCCGACGGCCGTGCCTTCGTGCTGCCGATGGTCGCGCGGGTGCGGACGGCGGGCCGCGGATGGTTGATGTCGCCTCCACCCGCCTGGGGCTTCGGGGGACTCGTCGGCGCCGGGCTCGACCGGGGAGTGGTCGCCGCCGTGCTGCAGGACCTGGCCTCCCTCGGGGCGCTACGGATCTCCATCCGCCCCGATCCGCTGCACGCCGACGTGTGGGCCGGGGCAGCGACCGCGAACGTGACGCGCGTGCCCCGCTACGCGCATGTGGTCGATCTCGGGGCGGGCCGTGAGGCGGTGGACCGCGCCTTCTCCAAGAGCGCCCGCCGGGGGGTGCGGCAGGCCCTCAGGGCCGGGGTGACGATCCGGACCGAGCACACCGGTGCCCTCCTGGGCGAGCACTACGCGTTGTACCTGTCCTCCGTGCAGCGATGGGCGGCCCGTCAGCGGGAGCCCCTGGCGCTCGCCCGATGGCGGGCGAGCAGGCGTGACCCACTGGCCAAGCTGGAGGCGATGGCCCGCTGTCTCGGGCCGGCGTTCTGCCAGCACGTCGCCTATCACGACGGGCGCCCGGTGGCGTCGTCGATCGTCCTGCTCGGCGCCTCCGCCCATGACACCCGCGGCGCCATGGACCGCGATCTGGCTGCGCCCGTGTACGCGAACGACCTGCTGCAGGCGCATGCCCTGCACCACGCCGTCGATCACGGCTGTCGCTTCTACCACCTCGGTGAGTCGGCCGGGTCGGCCTCCCTGGCCCACTTCAAGGAGAAGTTCGGCGCCCGGGGGTATGCCTACGCGGAGATCCGGATGGAGCGGCTTCCGCTCACCTCGGCCGACGCATTCGCCAGGGGTGCCGTGAAGAGGGCGATCGGCTTCCGTGATGCGTGATGCGTGAGGCGGGGCGGTGGGGGGTGCGGCTGGTCGTGCTGCTCGTGTGCCTCGGCCTGGCCGGCTGTACCGCCAGCGCCGGCCAGGTCGCCTCGTCGTCGCCGACCCGGGTCGCGGCCTCGCCGGCCCAGGGGCAGCGACTGGTGTTCGACGAGTCGTTCGACGGCACCGCTCTCGACCGCACCCGGTGGAGCACGTGCCACTGGTGGGATCCGGACCGGTGCACCATCGCGTCCAACCAGGAACTCCAGTGGTACCTCCCGAGCCAGGTGCGGGTGCAGGACGGACACCTCCTGCTGACCGCGGACCACTCGACCGAGCCCGACCGAGCCGCTCATCCCTTCGTCTCCGGCATGGTCACCACGGGTCCGCAGGAGCAGCACGGCCGGCCGAAGTTCGCCTTCACCTACGGCCGGGTCGAGGTGGAGCTGAGCCTGCCGACCGGCACCGGTCTGTGGCCGGCGGTGTGGATGCTCCCGGCCAGCACCTCCTCCCGCCCGGAGATCGACCTGCTCGAGACCGTCGGCAGCGCCCCGAACGAGTGGCTCTTCCACCTGCACCCGGCCGACCGCCGCCGCGCCTCGCACAACGCAACCCTGGACCGGGCCGACCTGGCCCAGGGACGTCACACGCTGGCCCTCGAGTGGACCCCGGACCGGCTCCGGTGGTTCGTCGACGGCAAGCGGGTGTGGGAGGTCCGGGGCTCCGACGTCCCCCGCGAACCCATGTATCTGGTGGCGAACCTCGCCGTCGGCGGGGAGTATCCCGGCCCACCGGACGCGTCGACCCGGTTCCCGGCCACGGTCACGATCGATCGGGTGCGTGTGTGGCAGTGACGGCGCAGGCGACCGTGTCCGGTCCGGGTCGCATGACCGCTCTGAGAGATCATCTGCGCGATCCGATGCACCGTGACGGGTATGCCCTGGTCGCCGGCTCAGCGATCACGTCGGGCCTGGGCATGGTGTTCTGGCTCGTGGCGGCCCATCTGTACACGCCGGCGGAGATCGGGGTCGCCTCGGCCATGATCGCGGCGATGGGGTTCCTGGCGAACCTGGCCACGCTCGGGCTGCGCAACGGCCTGATCCGATTCCTGCCCGTCACCGACGATCCGGTCCGGCTCATCAGGCGTGCCTACCTCTGGTGCGCGCTCACCGCCACGGTCGCGGCCGGGGTGTTCCTCGTCGGCCAGCCGTTCTGGGCCCCCCGGCTGGGCATCGTCCGGGCGGGCACGGCGTCGGCTGCGCTGTTCACCGTCGCCACCGTGGTCTGGCTCCTGTTCGTGCTCCAGGACGCCGTGCTGACCGGGATCAGGCAGGCCCGCTGGGTGCCCGTGGAGAACGGGCTCTACGCCGTCTCCAAGCTCGGGCTCCTGCTGATCGTCGCCGTGGCCTCGCCGTGGGGCGTCTTCGTCGCCTGGATCGCGCCCGCACTCGCGCTGCTGATCCCGGTCAACGCCGGGGTGTTCCGGGGCCTTCGACGTCGTGGAGGGGGCGGGGTCCACCCGCAGCCGCTGGGATCCCTGATCCGGTTCGCCGCGGCAGACCACTCCTCGTCCCTGCTCTGGCTCGGGACCACGGAGCTGGTGCCTCTGCTGGTGCTCGGCACCGCCGGTCCGGAGGCCGGCGCCGTCTACTACCTGGCCTTCACCATCGCCTACTCGCTGTACCTGGTCACCTCCAACGTGAGCAGCGCGCTCGTGATCGAGGCCTCGCTGCATCCCGAGCGTGAGTCGGCACTGATCCGCCGCGCGATCCTCCAGGCCGGGCGGCTCGTGGTACCCGCCGCGTTCGCCGGATGGGTGATGGCTCCCTTCCTGCTGCGCCTGCTCGGGGAGCACTACGAGCAGACCGGCGTCACGTTGCTGCGTCTGCTCCTGCTGTCGGCGATACCCCAGGTCGTGGTGGGGGTCGCCCTGGGGCGGGCGCGGGCGCGACAGCGGCTCGGGCTGGTCGTCGCCGTGTACGCCACGGTGGCCACCACCGTGGTCGCCGGGACGCTGGTCGGTCTGCCGCGGTTCGGGCTCGACGCGGTCGGCTGGACCTGGCTGGGCGTTCAGACGGCGCTCGCCCTGGTCCTCCTGCGCGGCACCGTCCGGGTGGCTCGGGCACCCAGGGCCTGGCTGCTCGCGGCCGGGTTCCGAGCTCGTTCGGCCCCGCGCGCGTTCCGGCGCGGGCGGCTGGCTCCCGACCGCGTGTCGGCGGTCCTCGCGACGGCGGGGATGCAGCCGGCCACAGCGGTCCGAAGGCTGCGCTCGGACAACGACGTCCTGGTCGCCGCCGCCGAGACCGCCGACCTCGCCCTGATCGTCAAGGTGGCCACCGCACCCGCCGGTGATCGCAGCGTCGAGTGCAACGCCGCGCAGATCACCCGTCTCCGCGCCGACCCACGGTGCGGGCAGTGGCTCACCCACCTGCCCCGGGTCCTGGCGGTCGTCGGCGTGCAGGGCCGACGTGCCACCGTGGAGACCAGGCTGACGGGTCAGCCGGCCGATCGCCTCACCGGAGATCGGCGGGTGCGGGTGCTGGCTCAGGCCCGGGACATCCTCTCCGAGCTGCACGCGGCGACGGCCTGCCGGCGCCGGGCGGACGACGCGTGGCTGCGCTCGATCGTCGATGCACCGGTGCAGGCGCTCGGTGGGGTGGTCGGTGCCGGCCGACGAGCGGACGCGCTCGCCGCGCTGCGGCGGGAACTGCGGACGGCGCTGACCGACCGCGAACTGACGGTGTGCGCCGTGCACGGGGATGCGTGGGCGGGGAACGTGCTGGTGAGCGCGGCCGATGAGGGCGCCGGCGCGGTGTCGTTCGCGGACTGGGAGGACGGCCGGGCGGACGGGCTCGGCGAGGTCGACCTCGCTCACCTGCACCTGAGTGAACAGCCGGGCGAACTCGGTCGGGCGGTGGTCCGCGCGCTGCGTCGTCCGCAGGACTGGCCCGGTGGCGTCGTCGAGGACGGCGTGGCGGTGACGGGGCCGGGCGGGCTCCCGGTGCGCGTCGTGGTCCTGCTCACCTGGCTCGGTCACGTCGCCGCCGGCATCGGCCGGACCACGGAGGTGCGGCCCAGCGCCCGGTGGGTGCGCAGCAACGTCCTCGAGGTCCTCGACGTCCTCGACGTCCTCGACGCGCCCGAGCCCGAGCCCGGGTCCGTGCCTGCTCGCCGTCGTGACCTGGGGGGTGTGCTGCTCCTCGGCGCGGCCGCAGCCCTGTGGGTACTCGGTCTGTGGGGGGAGGATCCCCGATCCATGACCGGGCTCGGGCTGATCTCCCTGTTCGACGCACCGATGGTCGCCGCACTTGTGATCATCGTGTCGGGGTTCCTCGGCGCCTGGCGTCGGAACGCTCCGGGGTGGCTGCTCGGTGCGCACCTGGTGGTGTTCGTCGCCCTGATCCACGGCACGCCGGCTGTGTTCTACGACACTCTGCGCTACTCGTGGGCGTGGAAGCACGTCGGAATCGTCGACTTCATCCTGCGCACCGGCGCCGTGGATCCGGGCATCGGCAACGCCTCGGCGATCTACCACAGCTGGCCCGGCTTCTTCGCCGGGACCGCCCTGCTCACCGAACTCGTGGGGGCCAGGGACGCCGTGGGCCTGGCGACCTGGGCGCCGGTGGCGTTCAATCTGGCCAACCTCGTGGCGCTGCGCTACCTGTTGCGCGCGCTGACCGCCGATCGGCGCATGGTGTGGCTCGCGCTGTGGATCTTCTCGATCAGCAACTGGATCGGCCAGGACTACTTCTCACCCCAGGCGATGGCGTTCGTGCTGCATCTGACCATCCTCGGCATCGTGATGAGGGGCGCCCGGCGCCGCGCCGCGCCGATGCTGGCCGAGCCCCTGGCCGGCTCGTCGGCGGCCGTCCTCTTCCTCGTCCTGGTGGCAGCCGTCGCCTCGAGCCATCAGATCACTCCGGTGATGCTGGCCGTCACGCTGGCCGGTCTGGTCCTCGTCCGCGTGATCCGAGCGAGGTGGCTGGCCGGTGCGGCGGTCCTGGTCGCGGGCTGGGCGGTGACGGTGGGCCTGCGGATCGTGCAGGGGGAGCTCGGCTCCATCAGCGATGACCTCTTCCGTCCGGTGGCGAATGCGGAGGAGACCTTCTCCAAGACCAGGAGCACCCTGCCGGAGCAGGTCCTGGTGTCCTTGGCCGGCCGCGGCGTCGTCCTCCTGGTCGGTCTGCTCGCGGTGATCGGAGCGATCCGGCTGTGGCGACGGGGCTGCCTGGACCGGTCCGTGCTGGTCCTGGGCGCGGCGCCCGCGGTCGTGCCGCTGGCCACGAGCTTCGGCGGAGAGGTGATCTTCCGGGTGTACCTGTTCGCCCTGCCGGCGCTGTCCCTCCTCGCTGCGGGGGCGCTCGTCGGCGGCCCCCACCGTGCCGCAGGGGGCCGGCCGGGCCATCGGCTCCGCGCGCACCTGCGACACCTCGCCGTCGCGGTCGCCTCGCTCCTGCTGCTGAGCGGATTCCTGTTCGCCTACTACGGCAAGGATCAGCAGTACGCCTTCACCGACGAGGAGGTGGCGGCGGCACTGTGGGTCGCCGACCAGGGCCCACCCGGGTCCCTGCTCGTCGTGGGGAGCCGCAACTACCCGGGCCAGTCCCGCAACTACGAGCATTTCGTGAGCGTGGCGATCGACCGCGAACCCGCGGACGGGGTCGAGTCGCTCCTGGCCGATCCGGCCGGCCGGCTCGGCGACTGGCTCGACGACAGGCGCTACGTCCGGTCCTACCTGCTGCTCACCCGATCCCAACGGATCGACGTCGACACCAACGGGGCGATGCCGCCCGGCTCCCTCACCCGGATCGAGGCGCTGCTGCGCTCCTCCACCAGGTTCCGTGTGGCGTACCAGAATCGGGATGCGGTCGTCTTCGAACTGTCCGACCGGTCCGGAAGCGGTGCCTGGTGACGAACGCCCGGTCGATCCCCGCCGCGGTCGGCGGCGTGACCCTGCTCGCCGCGCTGGTCGTGCTCCTGGACGCCCCGGGTCCGCTCCGCCTGCCGATCGTCGCCCTGTTCGTGCTCGTCTGCCCAGGCCTCGCCTGGGCTCCTCGATCGGCAGCGCCGTTCGCGTGGGACTCGATCGCCGTGGCGATCGGCGCGAGCGTGGCCGCCGGTGCCCTGATCGGGGAGGTGATGGCGCTCACGGGTACCTGGAGCGCCGGCGGCGGCTTCGCCGCCCTGGCAGCCGTGTCGCTCGCGGGCGTGGCGGTGCGGGCGAGGCG
>JBAPWU010000522.1:0-7858 GCA_049283855.1 Kineosporiaceae bacterium | reverse complement strand
GATCCGGCTCGAGGACGCCGGCCCGGGGCTTCGGGCCGTGGTCACTCTGCCGCTGAACCAGCGCTGACCGTCCGGCCAGGGCACTCGTCCGGGCCCTGAAGCCGGGCCCCCGCACTGCCGAACACGTGACCATGGCTGTGTCACTCCGATGGCGGTTGCGTGCCCTGGCCGCACGCTGCCGGCATCAGCCGTCCGCAACCGGGTCGACCACCTGCTTCCGCCCTGGATCCAGGGCCGCAACATCAATCTGTCTCGCCTCGCTCGAATCTGTCTCGCCTCGCTCGGCTGACCCGTCGGCGGCGCGGCCTGCGGGACACTCGGGTCATGAGCACGATGCCGCCCTGGGGAACCCCGCCGAGTCCGGATCCCGTCCCGTCGTCCTCGCCCGGCCGCCCCGGACCGCCCACGTCGGTGTACCTGCTGGTGGTCGAGCAGCAGACCGGAAGCGGCGAGAGCATGGTCTGGCGCGTCGACCCCGATCCCCTTCCGGTGCAGCCCGGGTCGAGTCGCCAGCAGGCCCAGGACGCCGCCCTGCACCTGGCCCGGACGTTCCGGCCCCATCACCCCTGGAACCAGGGCGAACGGGTGGTGCTGCGGCTGACCCCGGACAGCTACCTGGTGATCGTGCCCGGCGCCACCAAGACCTTCCACTTCCGGGTCAGCGTGGCCGAACTGATGCCCTGACCCTCACGGTCGGCCGGCCTCCAGGAACGGCGGATACATCATCAGGGAGTGGTTCACGGCAACCAGTTCGTCGTCGACCAGCTCGCCCTGGGTCGTACGCACTCTGCGGCGGATCACGTTGTGCCGGATGAACACCCCGGGTGCCTCGTTGGTCATCTGGTGGTGTGTCTCGTAGATCTCGTACCCCACCCGCGGCGGCTGCTCGGCACGCCACGCGCCGACCAGGTCGGGTCCGGTGACGGCGATCGCAAGGCGGTGACCGACCAGGGTCCGGTTCTCGATCTGCAGGTCCAGGGAGGGGTAGGCGCAGGTGGCGCCGGTTCCGAACGGCTGGGTCCGCCCGGCATCAGGGAAGACGTCGTAGGTGTGCCGCCACCGTTCGACGACGGTCAGAGATGTATGCAACGTCATCCAGTACAGCAGGTTGGTCAGCTGGCAGAGCCCTCCGCCGACCCCCTCGGTGAGATGGCCGTGGTCGAGCACCAACCCGTCCAGGAAACCGCGTCGGGCAGTCGGTTTGCCCACCCTGCGCCAGAAGGACAGGCGCTGACCCGGGCGCAGCACGAGACCGTCCAACCGGGCGGCGGCCAACCGCAGGTTCACTTCCTTGTTGCGCTGCAGCCGCTGCTCCACCCCGGCCAGCGGGCGCATCACCGGGGTCTGATGGCTGGCCACCAGGTAGGCGAAGCGGTCCTCGGGCTCGACGGACAGGCCAAGGTCGGCGCCGCACCGGCGCCACTGCCACTCCCGCCGGGCTCGGCGCACGGCCGGGCCGGCGACGCGCCGCAGGATCCGGTCGGGGCCAGGCATACCCCACAGACGCAGAGGACGCCGGATCGGTTACGGGGGACCGAGCGAGCTCAGTTGCCCTTCACCATGGAGTGGCGCAGGTCGGCGTTCAACTGGGAGATCACGTCGAGCGGGATCTCCTTCGGGCAGGCGTCTGCGCAGGCGCCGACGTTGGTGCAGCCGCCGAAGCCCTCGACGTCGTGCTGACTCAGCATCCGCACCACGCGGGCGTCGCGCTCGGGCTGGCCCTGGGGCAGTTCCCCCAGATGGGTGACCTTGGCGCCCAGGAACAGCATCGCCGCCGCGTTCGGGCAGGCCGCCACGCAGGCCCCGCAGCCGATGCAGGTCGCCGCGTCGAACGCCCGGTCGGCCTTCTTCTTCGGCACCGGAGCCGCGTGCGCCTCGGGCGCGGACCCGGTGTTGACCGAGATGAACCCACCGGACTGGATGATCCGGTCGAGCGCGCTGCGGTCGACCACGAGGTCACGCAGGACCGGGAAGGCGTTGGCCCGCCATGGCTCGATGGTGACCGTGTCGCCGTCGGAGAACGAGCGCATGTGCAGCTGGCAGGTGGTGGTCACCTCCGGCCCGTGCGGGTTGCCGTTGATGACGACGCCGCACATCCCGCAGATGCCTTCGCGGCAGTCGCTGTCGAACGCGACCGGTTCCTCGCCGCGACCGACGAGTTCCTCGTTGAGGACGTCGAGCATCTCCAGGAAGGACATGTCCGGGGACACGTCGTCCTGCTTGTAGGTGACCATCGACCCCGACGCGCCGGGCCCGGCCTGGCGCCAGATCTTGAGGGTGATCTTCACTTGTAGCTCCGCTGCTTCATCTCGACGAACTCGTAGACAAGGTCTTCCTTGTGCAGCACCGGCGGCGAATCCTCGCCGCCCCACTCCCAGGCCGCGACATAGGCGAACTGGTCGTCGTGGCGCAGCGCCTCGCCGTCCTCGGTCTGCGACTCGGCCCGGAAGTGCCCGCCGCAGGACTCACGCCGATGCAGGGCATCGATGCACATCAGCTCGCCGAGCTCGATCAGGTCGGCCACCCGGCCCGCCCGCTCCAGCGACTGGTTCACCTGCTCGTTGCCGCCGAGCACCCGCAGGTTGCTCCAGAACTCCTTGCGCAGCGCACGGATCCGGCTGATCGCCTCGGTCAGCCCCTCCTCGGTGCGCTCCATCCCGCAGTACTCCCACATGATGTGGCCGAGTTCGCGGTGGAAGGAGTCGACGGTGCGGGTGCCGTTGCAGGACAGGAAGTGCTCGACCCGCTGCTTGACCGCCTCGCGTGCCTCGACCACCTCCGGGGCGTCCTGCGCCACCGCCGGGTAGGGACCGGAGGCGAGGTAGTCGCGGATCGTGTTCGGCAGCACGAAGTAGCCGTCGGCCAGTCCCTGCATCAGCGCCGAGGCACCGAGCCGGTTGGCCCCGTGGTCGGAGAAGTTGGCCTCCCCGGTGACGAACAGGCCGGGGATGGTCGACTGCAGGTCGTAGTCGACCCACAGGCCGCCCATGACGTAGTGCACGGCCGGGTAGATCCGCATCGGGGTCGCGTACGGGTCCTCGCCGGTGATCCGGGCGTACATGTCGAACAGGTTGCCGTACTTCTCCTCCACCGCGGCGCGGCCCATCCGCTTGATCGCGTCGGCGAAGTCGAGGTACACGCCCAGCCCGCCCGGGCCGACGCCCTTGCCGGCGTCGCACTGGTACTTCGCGGCCCGGGAGGCGATGTCCCGCGGCACCAGGTTCCCGAACGAGGGGTAGATCCGCTCCAGGTAGTAGTCGCGGTCCGCCTCAGGGATCTGGCGCGGGTCCTTGTCCTTGTCCTTGGCGTCCTTGGGCACCCAGATCCGGCCGTCGTTGCGCAGGGACTCACTCATCAGCGTGAGCTTGCTCTGGTGGTCACCGGAGACCGGGATGCACGTCGGGTGGATCTGGGTGTAGCAGGGGTTGCCGAAGTAGGCGCCCTTGCGATGGGCCCGCCAGGTGGCGGTGACGTTGCAGCCCATCGCATTGGTGGACAGGAAGAACACGTTGCCGTACCCGCCCGAGGCGAGCACGACGGCGTCCGCCAGGTGGGTCTCGATCTCGCCCGAGACCATGTCCCGCACGATCACACCGCGGGCCCGGCCGTCGACGACGATCAGTTCGAGCATCTCGTGCCGGGTGAACATCTCCACGCTGCCCTCGGCGATCTGCCGCTCGAGCGCCTGGTAGGCGCCGATCAGCAGCTGCTGGCCGGTCTGGCCACGCGCGTAGAAGGTGCGCGAGACCTGGACGCCGCCGAAGGAGCGGTTGTCGAGCAGGCCGCCGTACTCACGGGCGAACGGAACACCCTGCGCCACGCACTGGTCGATGATCTTGGTGCTCACCTCGGCCAGGCGGTACACGTTCGACTCACGGGCGCGGTAGTCACCGCCCTTGACCGTGTCGTAGAACAGCCGGAAGACGGAGTCGCCGTCCTCCTTGTAGTTCTTGGCGGCGTTGATGCCGCCCTGGGCGGCGATCGAGTGGGCGCGGCGCGGGGAGTCCTGGTAGCAGAAGGACTTCACCTGGTAGCCGGCCTCGCCCAGGGTCGCCCCGGCCGAGGCCCCGGCCAGCCCGGTGCCGATGATGATGACCGAGAGCTTGCGGCGGTTGGCCGGGTTGACCAGCTTGGCCTCGAAGCTGCGCGTGGACCAGCGCTGCTCGATCGGACCGCTGGGGGCCTTGGTGTCCCGGACCGGTGCGCCTTCGCGGTAGAAGCCGCCGATGAGGTCGTCAGGCATGAGATCGCAACCCTTACTTCACGAGGCCGGCGAGAATGGCGAGCGGTGGCAGCGCGAAGCCCACCACGACCAGGGCGGCGATGAACGCAGCGGCGGTCTTGGCGTTGCGCCGGGCCGTCGGGGAGTTGGTCCAGCCCAGGGTCTGCGAGCCGCTCCACACTCCGTGGTGCAGGTGCAGCCCGAGCGCGGCCAGGGCGAGCAGGTAGATCAGCACGACCCACCACAGCTGGAAGCTGGCCACCACCAGCCGGTACGGGCTGTCGGCGATCTCGGCGGTGCTGACCCCGGAGTTGAAGTTGATCTTGCTGATCGTGAACTGGATCAGGTGGAAGACCAGGAACAGCAGCAGGGTCACCCCGCCCCAGCGCATCGCCTTGGACCGCAGCGCGGCCGTGCCCGCCTGGCGGACGGCGTACTTCTGGCTGCGCGCGCCGCTCGCCTTGCTCCACAGGTAGAACGCCGAGTAGGCGTGCCCGAGCAGACTCACGATCAGGAGCGCGCGGAAGAGCCAGAGGAAGCCGGAGTACGGCAGGATCGGCTCACCGATGGTGCGCAGGTGGTGGGCGTAGGTGTCGAACGTCTCTTCGCCGGCGAACAGCTTCAGGTTCCCGTACATGTGCATCAGTACGTAGAACACGAAGAGTGCCCCGGTCACCGCCATGAGGATCTTCATGGCGACCGTCGTCCGCCGCGCTCTGACGTTCGCGAGGTTCGCAGTCTGAATTGCCACGAGCATCACCGTAGCGTGTGGGTGAAGGCACCCGAACGAGGACTGCATCACGTTCGTGGTGGTGTCTGTTTCGAGCGACGGATGGTCCCCCTGACCAGGCCAAAGGTCATGTGGGGCGGTGGGTGAGCGCGGTGAGGCGTTCGGCCACGGCGGGCGGGATCACCGAGTCGGGGTCCCGGCCCTGCGCCGTGCGGCGCAGGGCGTCCCGGGCGCCGACCAGCGCGGAGTACAGCGGCGGGCAGGTCGGGCAACCCTCGATGTGACGGCGCAGGTGATCCACGTGCGTCTGGTCCAGTTCGCCGTCCAGGTAGTCGCTGACCTGGCTGCGCGCGTCCCAGCAGCGCAACGGCACGCCGTGTAGGGCGTGCCGGCGCTCGTGACCGCGGCCGAGCTCGCTGACCAGCATCATCCGGCCACGCCTGACCCGTTGCTTGGCGGCCGCGAGGGTGATGCCCTGGATCTCGGCCACCTCGGGCACGGTCAGCCCCTCGGCGTCGTGCAGCACGATCGCCGCGCGGTAGACCACCGGAAGGTGGACCAGCGCGTCCTCGAGCTCGGCGCGGGTCTCCGCCCTGGCGACCAGGGCGGCGGCGTCGACGCTGTAGGCGTCGTCCCGCCAGTTGCGCTCGGCCGTCTCCAGGATCTCCTCGACCGGCTGCTCCCGGTCACGACGGGCACGGTCCACCGCCTGGTGGTGCAGGATCCGGTGCAGCCAGGTGGCCAGCGAGGAGTCGCCGCGGAAGCTCTCCGCGTGTTCCATCGCCCGGGTCAGGGTCTCCTGGACGAGGTCCTCGGTGTCGGCGGAGGTGCGGGAGAGCGTGCGCGCGAAGCGCAGCAGTGAGGGAACCTCGGCGGGCAGGAGCCGGCCCAGCTGTGCGGCGTCCACGACGCGACGGTAGCGCCCGCGGGGGTTCCCGGGACGCTACCGCGCGAACCCGGCTACTTCCCGGCGGCGCTGCCGGAACGCAGGGTGGTGATGTTGCCGAGCAGGCGGTACAGCGGGCAGAAGCCCGTCACGGCGGTCAGCAGCAGGATGGCGCCGACGACGAGCAGGACGATGCCGAGGCCGGACCCGACGCCGACGCTGAACGCGGCGATGGCCGCGACCAGGCCGATGACGGCGCGAATGGCGCGGTCGACGGGGCCTTCGTTGCGAATCATGGTCTCCTCCGGACCTTGGCCGCGGCCTTCGGACGGTCGCGGGCTTGCCTGTCATGGACGGATCCGGGCACCGTTTCGATACATCCGCCGACGAGGGGGTCACCTAATACCCCAGGGGGTATCATTCGACCATGGCCGAGCCGCCCGACGCCCCCTCTCCCGCCGACGCCCTGGTCGAGCGGATCGGCGCCGCCGTGATCGGAGAGGGCCGTGTCCTGGCGGGCCCGTACGGGCCCCGCCGCACCACCTATGCCGACTACACCGCCTCGGGCCGCGCCCTCGACTTCGTCGAGGACTTCATCCGCGAGGAGGTTCTGCCCACCTACGCCAACACCCACACCGAGGCCAGCGCGACCGGGCGGCGCACCACGCTCCTGCGCGAACAGGCACGCGCCCTGGTGCGCGAGGGCCTCAGGGCCGGGGAGGGGGTCGCGGTGATCTTCTGCGGTTCCGGCGCCACGGCGGCGGTGGACAGACTGGTCGGCATCCTCGGGCTGCGGATCCCGGCCGACCTGGACCACCGCTGGGGGTTCTCGCAGCAGATCCCTCCCGAGCAGCGCCCGGTGGTCTTCATCGGCCCCTACGAGCACCACTCCAACGAGCTGCCCTGGCGCGAGTCGATCGCCGACGTGGTGACGATCGGTTCCACCCCCGCCGGCCAGATCGATCTGGACCAGCTCGAGCAGGCACTGATCGCCCACGCCGCCCGGCCGGTGCGGATCGGCTCGTTCTCGGCAGCCAGCAACGTGACCGGGCTGCTCAGCGACACCCGCGCGGTGACCCGGCTGCTGCACCGGTACGGGGCCCTGGCCTGCTGGGACTACGCCGCGGCCGGCCCCTACCTGGACATCGACATGGACGACGAGCAGGCGCCGAAGGACGCCGTCTTCCTCTCCCCGCACAAGTTCATCGGTGGTCCGGGAACCCCTGGGGTGCTCGCCGTCCGGCGGCAACTGGTGCGCAACAGCGTTCCCGTGGTCCCCGGCGGTGGCACCGTCGCCTTCGTCACCCCGCACAGCCACGCCTACCTCCGCGACATCGAGCACCGGGAGGAGGGCGGAACGCCGGCGATCGTGGAATCCATCCGTGCCGGTCTGGTGATGCAGCTCAAGTCGGCGGTGGGTACCGACACGATCCGCCGGCGGGAGGCCGAGTTGCTTCGGCGGGCGATGACGGTCTGGCGGGCCAACCCGGCGATCGAGATCCTCGGCGACCCGGACGCCGAGCGGCTGGCGATCGTCTCCTTCGTGGTCCGCCCGCCGGGACGCCGCGTGCTGCACCACAACCTCGTCGTGGCCCTGCTGAATGACCTGTTCGGGATCCAGTCCCGCGGTGGCTGCTCCTGCGCCGGCCCCTACGGTCACCACCTGCTGGGGATCGGCGAGCAGGACTCGGCCGCGTACCAGGAGGCCGTCGCGGCCGGCTGGGAGGGGCTCAAACCGGGGTGGGTGCGGGTCAATCTGAACTACTTCCTGCCCGAGGACGTGGCCGACTTCCTGATCGCGGCCGTCGACCTGGTCGCCCGGCAGGGGTGGCGGCTGATCGAGGACTACCGTTTCGACCCGGTCGGTGGCCTGTGGCGTCACCGTTCCGATCCGTCCGCCGGGGCCCCCACGCTGCGCGACATCCACTACGACGCCGACGGGGTGATGTCCTACCCCCGCTCCGCCACCCGCCCCGCCGGTGACACCGGCGGAGCCGGAGCCCTGGACGATGCTCTGGCG
>JBAPWU010000521.1:0-8293 GCA_049283855.1 Kineosporiaceae bacterium | reverse complement strand
GGCACAGCCACGACTCCCACCCGGGCCGACGACCCTGGCCGCGGGCAACCCGACGGCCACCACGCGGCGGTCCACCACGGGGCAGGCCCCGCCATCCGGGCACAGGGCAGCATCAGCGGGACTTTACACACTGGCCGGCCTCCCGCTGGGCTGGACAACCACGGATTCCAGGACGGCATGCACGCGACACGCGGTGTCCCACCCAGACCTCCTCGGACCAACCGCCCATGAGCTCCCTGCCCTGGACGATCACGCACCCGGAGTGTGGACGCGCCACCTGCCCCCGCGACCGGCCGCCTCTACACCGGGACCGCCGGACGATCACCTCAGCCACGTCACCCGACCCAAGGCCGGCCACGCACGGTGACAGCTCCCTATCCCCCGCATCCCCCGCGCCCGGTCGGATCCGTCCGGATCTGCCGATGAGCGGTAGTCCGGGTTATCGGCCTATCCTCCCTTCGAGCCAAAGGAGGGGGTTTGGCTCAACGCGAGACAAGGGTGCGCGTAACGATGACTACACCAAGGCCAACATATACGAATGTGAGAGCCGTCCAAACGTCACGCGGTATCAACAAGTGTTGTTGAACAAACGTGGCATATGACTGTTTGTACCGGCTCATTCGCGCCATCCTCACCACTTGGCGAGTGCTGCCGGCCGTAAGCACCCAGATGACGAATACAACGGCACCTTCTTGTGCCGTTCGAGACCCTCTGTCCGCGACAAAGACCAAGGCGAGCACCTCGATCGCCGCAATCGTCTGGAATCGAGCCCTCTCCCAATTGTATTGCCGTCTGCGGTTGCGCTCCTTGTCGGTCTCGTCACGGTCGATAGGTGACCTCCACTTAGGGGGAATCACAGATTGAATCGCGTATCCTGCAGCGCCAATCACTTGCCACAAAATGCGATATGGTTCGACGGGGTATTGCAGTTGTATTAGCAAGTAAAGCGCAGCGGTTGTGGGATAACACGCCACAAGAAGAAAGATGGGCAGCCAGACTATCTGCCTTACAACCTGCAGCCGCCAGGATGCATCGGGCAGCACCTTGGCATTCTTGCCCAGCTTTTCTAGCGTGTCGCTTGCGACCAATATGATAAACAAGGCTCCAACATTTCGCCACAGAATTGGGACGAAGACGAACACGAGAGCCAGTCCGAGCGTGCCTTCCACCATGGCAGAGGCATCCGCGAGGCTCATCCTCAAGTCGTCTCACTGCTGGCCACGGATGCATACTAGAGATCCACTGGCAGCTCACTGATGTGTTTCTTGGACATTAGTCAGATTCGGAGATTCCCCGTCACTGCTCTTCTGGAGAGAATGAGGGACCTAGGACCCGCCCGCGGAAGCTCTGCGTAACCTCTTGATCACTAGATGGACGCAGACAATCACACGCGGATGGACTGGCGGTGTCCAACTGGGCGGCGCCTTGCGAAAGCCGAGTCACCCGGCTCACTACATGGGTCGGCGCCCGAAGCTCGGAACAACCGAGAAACGCTTGGCGGGATCATGCCGCACAGCGCGCGCTCGTGCCGCTGTCAGCGCGGTCGTCCGGCACGCGCCTCGTCGGCAACCACGCGTATGTCGCGAAAGTCGATGACGGCGGCGAGGGTCACCCGGATGAGGCGACTCAGGTCACCGCGGCAAAGTAGAAGGATGTCCTCGAGGACGTCCGGTGGGATATCGCGGTCACCAGGTCCGTAGCAGTCGTGCCATGCCATGTCGGCCATCGCAAGCAGGTCGAGCGCTGCTTCGACGTGCTGCGTGCCGAAGATCGCCTCCAGCTGTGGGCGGCGCTCATCGCGGCGCTTTCCACTCCCGACTGCCAAGCCGTCCTCCCAGTCCCCTGACGATCCGCTTCGAGACTGGACTTCAGCCTGTCACGGAGCGCGCGCTCATGCCGCTGACTGTTCGATCCTGGATGCGCAGATCGCTCACTCTTTGTGACCGAGACTTGTTGGTCCTGGCGATGGGCGGGGTGGCTACGCTTTGTGCGGCATGGCTGGCAAGCGGAAGCAGCGGCCCTGCCGGATCTGTCGCAAGCGCCCACCGTGGCAGTGCAAGAACTGCCCGCCGGGGATCTGCAAGCGCTGCTATCACCGGCACGTGTGGGCGGACCGACCCGCCGCTCACCAGCACGGCCCCACTGGCAGCGCTGCGACGGACGCGCTCTGGACCGGCGACGGGCTCCTCGTGAACGACACCCTGGAAAAGGGGATCCCTCCGTTGTACGAGTGACCCCGAGGCCACCACCAAGCACCACGTCTTGAACCATCTGAACGCGAGACGTCCTACGGTGGGCGGGTGTCGGATCTGGGAGCTGCTGGGGACAGCTATGACCATGGTGGTCGGCTGCCGACGCCGGTGCGGGTTCAGGTGGCTGGCCTTCCTCAGTGGGAGGAAGTCCGGCAGAACGTGGAGTACGAGACCGTCACGGCGGCGATCGAGCATACGTTGGGTGCCTTCGAGACCCACTACGGGGGCGTGCGTGCTCTCCTGCAGGCTGACCGTGCCGGGGACGTGGCGCTGTACCGCAGGGACGACAAGACGATCGTGGTGGTCGGGCAGAACCCGCTGGCAGACGCCGTCCGCGACGCCTTGCCCGTCGACGGGTGGCGCAGTCATCCCTTGCCGTACCGCGTGACGCTGTTGAGCACGGTGCGCGAAACGCTCGGCACCCGCACGTTCTCGCTGCTGCGCCGCGAAGGCTTCACCAGCATCGAGGAGGTCACCGCGGTCCCTGACCGGGGACTCCTGGACATCCGTAGTATGGGAGCAACGACCATAGCGACCCTTCGAATGATTGCCGCCAGAGGATGTGTCGACACCGCAAGCGGGCCGGTGACTCTGTCCGAGTACCACGCCGCCGAGCTGATCATGCTGCTGAAGGTCCTGCTCACCCACCTCAAGCCGCAGAGGAAGGACGAACTGTCGAAGGCCGTCAGCGCGTTCATCGAGGAGGCGTTCCCGGCGGGCCGCCCACAGGTATCGGAGCCCGACCCCATCCGCTGTCAGTGACGCACCCGACCCCCGCGCTGACGTCGTCCTGAAGTTCGAACGCCCTCCTCGGCGGCGATATGATCATACGAGGGACGCACTCTCATGCCGTGAAGCGGCCCTTACGCTCATGCCGCTAGTCGGTGCGCAATTGTCAGGCGGGGTTTCGGACCGCGTGGCGTATGTAGATCACGCCGTTGTCGAATCGTCGGTGGTCCAGCAGCTCGAGGTTGTAGTACGCATGCTCCAACTCCACCTGCACGGCCAGGGCCGGGACGCTCGCGTCGCACGGACGCCAGGAGTTCCCGTACCGGCGGAACTAGCCACCTTGGTTCCGGCCCGCAATGGTCCGCAGACTCACCCGCGGAACCGTCAGCTGAACCGGCCGAGGGGACGCAGCGCCGTCGGACCCCTAGGCTGAGGAGATGATCGATCGCGCCCGCCACATCGAGGCCGAGTCCGACCGGTTCGCGCACGTGCTCACCGACACCGACCCCTCCGCCAGAGTCCCCACCTGCCCCGACTGGAGCGCGGTGGACCTCCTCAAGCACCTCACCGGGGTCCACCAGTTCTGGGCCGCCGTCATTGGGGACCGGCTGACCGGGCCGGCGGTCGGCGAGCTCGAGGAGAGCCGCCCGGAGCTCCCCGACGAGGTCTCCCTGCTCCTGACACTGCGTCGGGAGGCCACCGACGACCTGCTGGCCGCGCTGAGCGGCAGAGACCCGTCCGAGGTGGCCTGGAGCTGGTTCCCGCCCGACCAGAGCGTCGGGTTCACCTGGCGGATGCAGACCCACGAGGCGACGATGCACCGCGTCGACGCAGAGCTCACAGCAGGGCTACCGATCGGAGCGATCAGCGCCGACGTCGCCGCCGAAGGCGTCGACCACGTCGTCGATGTCATGTGGGCGTGGGCGCCGCCGGATGTCGAGAGCCACGTCACCGGGACCGTCGAGCTGGTGGCCACGGACGTCGCGCGGACCTGGGTCGTGGACACGATCCGGTGGTCGGGGCGGGCGTGGGGTCAGGAGTTCCACGACCAGCCCGGCTGCGTCCGCTCGGCCGGGGGCACACCCGAGGCGACGGTGTCGGGCACGGCCGAGGACCTCGACCTGCTGGTCTGGACGCGCGCAGACCGTGGCATCGTGCGGGCCGGCGACGAGCGCATCCTCGCCGAGTTCCAGGCGGTTCTCGTCCAGGGCATCCAGTAGCACGTGGGAGGGCGCCGGCATCTGCCGGGGCCCTCCCGTCCGCTGGGGCCGAGGCGCCTTCGCAGCGAGAACCCCCTATGGGCCAGCCCCCGCCTTCGCGGTGTCACGCTCTGGAGGGAGGACGGCCGCCGACGGCGATAGCGGGTCGGTTCCGGCTGGGCCTCCGGCTCGCGCTTGTCATGACCTGGCTCGGGTTCGTCGCCACCGTGGTGTTCCGGCCCCACCCTGGGGAGTACAACCCGTGGTACGACGCGGGTCTCTATAGCCTGCCGTTCGCTCTTGCCTCGGTCGCCTGCTGGACGCGGCGGACCGGGGACAAGAGCGCCCGACGGGGCGGGAGTGTTCTGGGCGTCGGCTTCGCCGCGTTCGTGGCCGGCAATGTGTACGGCAGCCTCGTCATCGGTGACCGTGACATCTACCCCTCACCCGCCGACGCCCTGTGGTTGTCGTTCTACGTGCTGATCTACGTCGCGATCGTTCACTTCGTGAAGGCTCGGATCGTCCGGTTCTTGCCGAGCGCCTCATCTGCCTACGAACTCAGTAACTCCGGGCAGAAGCGGGCAGCGGGTGGCCGAGGGCGGTGAGGTCTTCGTAGGCGGTGTAGTGGTCGACGCCGTAGCGGCGGGCGTAGGTCTTGATGGTCACGGTGGCACCCGACGCGATCCATCCGTGGGCGGACTCGCGGCGTGGTTGTTGGCGCATCCGGTGTCGACGCGGCTGCATGCCCGGGAGCCTACGCGCGGTCCTTCACCGGGGTGGCGTGGTCGGGTGAGGGTGCCGGTCGATAACTTGCCGCGGGGGTCTGTCAGCTGCCAGGTGCTGGATGAGGACGTTTCTGGTCGGCGTCGGAGCTGGGGCTGCCTGGGTCGCCTGTGCCGCACGCCTCCTGTCAGCGGCAGATCCCGCGCGGCGCGGGGGCTCACAGTCGTGGTCATGACCACCATGTCGGGTCCTGTGGCCGCCGGGTCGGGGCGGGCACACGAGATGAAGCAGTCTCCGATCATGACGCTGGGCAGCGCCTTGTTGCTCGGGATCGAGCGAACGACGAGCGAACCGTTCGAGGTCGCTGCCGGGAAGCATGTCTCGGGCCGGTCCCCGGCTGACAGTCCGCCCGAGTGCAGGGACGATCGGCTGGCCGAGGTCGCGGTGGCGGTCGCGGGGTTCCTGGGCCGATACAAGGGCCAGTCCCGGGTGCATACCGCCTCGGATCTGCGGGTGTTCCTGTCCTGGTGCGCCGAGCATGGCCTGGACCCGCTCGACCCGGTCCAGGTCGGCCGGGCCCAGGTCGAGGCGTACGTGCGATGGATGCAGGAGACCCGCCGCTTCCAACCCTCGACGGTGTCGCGGCGGGTGTCGGTGGTGGCAGGGTTCTACCGCACTGCCGTGATCGACGGCCTGGTCGCCAGGTCGCCGGTCGAGCATGTGCGTCGCCCGCGTGTACCGGCCGAGTCGCCGACGCTGGGCCTGTCGCACCTGCAGTTCGAGGCCATGCTGGTCGCCGCACGCCAGTCGACGAACGCCAGCGACTTCGCGTTGGTGTGCTTCCTCGGCCTGCTCGGGCTACGGATCTTCGAAGCCTGCGGTGCGGACATCGCCGACCTCGGGGAGGAACATGGCCACCGGATCCTGCGGGTGGTCGGCAAGGGCGGCCGCGTCGTGCTGGTCCCGCTGCCCCCGGCTGTGGCCCGCGCCGTCGAACGAGCCATCGGCGGGCGAATGTCCGGGCCGATCCTGCTCAACCGGGACGGACGACGGATTGACCGCCACGCCGCCACCCGCCGCCTGCACCGTCTCGCCGATACGGCAGGAGTGAGAATGCCCAGAATGCACCCACATATGTTGAGACATACTTTTGTTATCTCCCCTGCCTGAACCATGTGAGGGACGAGGGTTCTGGGGATCGGCCGGTACGTGCCTGAGAAGTATCAGGTACTTCTTGTCGGTGGTCGCAGTTACGTTCACGCCATGGTCGAATCGATCACCTCGTTCCGGGCCGAGCGGGCGGTATCGCCCGTGGACGGCAGCGAGTTGTGGGTGGTTCTGGACCCGGATCTGGTCCGACATCGTGAGGCGAGCGACTTCCTTCGCTGTCTGGACGCAGCGGGCCGGTCGCCGCACACCCTCCGGGCGTATGCGGGCCGGGCGGCAGCGTTCCTGACCTGGTGCCAACAAGAGGGAATCGATTGGGCCACAATAGGTTTGGTCGACCTGGCCCGGTTCAAGCGCTGGCTGGAAGTGACCCCGTATCGAGATGGGCGGGCCCGGTCGGGCTCGACGGTCAACGCGATCCTGACGGCGGTGTGTGAGTTCCTGCGGTTCGCCGCCCGGACTGGGGCGATCGAGCAGGTGGTGGCCGACCGGCTGCCCGAGCCCCGGTACCTGCGGTTCACCCCGCCGGGGTTCGATGCCGGCGAGCAGGGTCAGTTCCGCACCGTTCGGGCCCGGTCGTTGAAGGCCCGCGCCGAGATCCCATTCCCGGACGCGTTGACCGGCGGACAGGTGTCGACGGTGCTGGGCTGTTGTCGCCGGCCGCGGGAGCGATTCCTGGTGGTGTTGCTGCATGACACCGGTGTGAGGATCGGTGAGGGGCTGGGCATGCGCAGGTGCGACATGCACCTGCTGCCGGACTCGCGGTCGCTGGCCGGACTTCCGAAGATCATGAGCACACGTTGGGCCGAATCTGCCCGTTGACCTGCGGTAACGCTGGTGCGGGGGTGATGGGTCGTGTTACTACGGGGTGTTGCCGGGGCCGTCAGCCGTCGGTGACGGTGAAGTCGAAGAACTTGGGTGGCTCGGGTAGGTCGAGGGCGGCCAGGATGGTCTTCTGCGCGTTGGTGGTGGTCGTGCGTTGTGCGACGTGGCCGTCGGGTGTGGCCAGGGTGACCAGGTGCATCCGGTCGAGTTCGTGGCGGAGGTTGCGCCAGGTGTCGCCGGTGGTGTTCTCCACGACGCGGATGAGCAGCAGGGCGAGCCAGCAGAGCTGGATGTGGGAGCGGATGCGGTCCTCGCGGTAGTGGAACACCGGGCGCAGCCCGAGGGCGCCCTTCATGTCCCGCCACCCTCGCTCGACGGCCAGGAGCTGCTTGTAGGCGGCGGCGAGGTCGTCGGGGGTCAGGGTGGCGTCGGAGGTGCGCAGCAGCCACTTGCCGTCCAGGTGCGCCTCCCGCTTGGCCGCGGCTGCGTCGATGCGCAGCAGGCCGCCGGCGGTGCGGCGCAGGTAGCGGCGCAGCCCCGGCTTGGTCTTCAGCGACCCGACGAGCTCGTCGCGGCGGCGAGGTGTCCACGCGTCGGAGCCGTCGATCAGGGACCTCAGGTGGGCGATCAGGCTGGCCCGCACGACGGCGTCGCGGTCGGCCTGTTCGGGGTTGTGGCAGACCACGAACCGTTGCGCGCGGGCACCGCCGTCGCCGTCGCCGACCCCGCCGGGGGCAACGTGGACTTCCTTGACCCGCAGGTTGCCCGCCACGGTGCGGTACCGGCCTGCCCGGGCCAGCGCGGCGGCGGCCTCGATGTTGGTGTGGCGCAGCTTCTCGGCGTGGATGTAGTGCCCGCCGCCGCGGGTCAGGTAGGCCCGGTTGGTGGCCGAGGCGAACCCGCGGTCGGCGACCCACACCATCCGGCGCAGGTTCCAGCCGTCCAGGTCGTCCTTGACCCGCCGGATGATCGCGGTGTCGGCCTCGTTGCCGGGGAACGTCCAGCACCGGACCGGGACCCCGTCGCGGGTGACCGCCATCGCGATGACAGCCTGCGGCAGATCGGGCCGGTGGTCCTTGGAGTGCCCGAACGCCCGCGCACCGGACTCGACCGGGCGGGTGACCCCGTCGTCGTCGACGACCTCTTGCAGGTCGGCGAGTTCGTCGGGGACCTCGACCTCCCAGTAGGTCGAAGTGGTGTCCACGAAGACGATGTCAAGATCAAGGTTGAGCAGGTGCGCCACCGAGGCGAACACCTCCGCGGCGATCTCGTCCAACGCCTGCAGCAGGAAGTCCATCCCCGCATACGCGGCGTCCTCGGTGAAGCCCGGGCAGCCCCCGACCGCGACCCGCTGCGCGACCCACTTCGTGGCGGCCAGCTTGCTGCCCGGCTCCAGAG
>JBAPWU010000520.1:0-3222 GCA_049283855.1 Kineosporiaceae bacterium | reverse complement strand
GCCCGTCCCTCGGCGCGGCGCCGGAGCACCCGCGCGGCCTGGGCCCTCTGCTCCGGCTCGCGCTCACGCAACTGCACCAGCAGCGGCGTCGCGATGAAGATCGAGGAGTAGGTGCCGGCGGCGATCCCGACGAACAACGACAGCGCGATGTCCTTCAGGGTGCCCGCACCGAGCAGGAAGGCGCCGATGAACAGGATCGCGCCGACCGGCAGCAGGGCCACCACCGAGGTGTTGATCGAGCGCACCAGGGTCTGGTTGATCGCCAGGTTCGCCGCCTCGCCGAAGGTGCGCTTGGTCGAGGTGGTGATGTGCTCGGTGTTCTCACGCACCTTGTCGAAGACCACGACGGTGTCGTAGAGCGAGTAGCCGAGGATGGTCAGGAAGCCGATCACCGACGCCGGAGTGACCTCGAAGCCGACCAGGGCGTAGATGCCCACGGTGAGCAGCAGGTCGTGCACCAGGGCGACCAGGGCGGCCGCGGCCATGGTCCAGGTGCGGAAGTACAGCGCGATCACGGCGGCGACCAGGGCCAGGAAGACGAACAGCCCGATCAGCGCCTGCCGGGTGACGTCCGCACCCCAGGTGGGACCGACGAAGTTGCGCGAGACCTGGTCGGCGCCGACCTCGTAGGTCGTGGCCAGGGACTGACGCACCGGTTCGAGCTGGGCGTCGCTGACCTGGTCGGCCTGCACCCGGATGCTGTCCTGGTTGAGCCGGCTGACCCGTACCTCGGCCCCCGGAACCACCCGGTGCACGGCCTCCTCGCCGGCGATCTCGCTGGTGACCGACGTGCCGGAGATGCGGAACTCGGTGCCTCCACGGAACTCGATCCCGGGGTTGAGATGGCGCACCCCCACGGCGAGGACGCTCACCAGCATCAGGATCGCGGCGATCCCGTACCAGATCCGGCGCCGCCCGACGAAGTCGATCGAGCGTCGCCCGGTGTAGAGGTCGTTCCCGAAGCTGGCGAAACTCGGCATCAGTCCTCATCCTCCATCACCGCGGTCGACGTCCGGGCGGCACGCTCGGCGGCCGCCCGTCGCTCGGCGATGGTGGTCCCGGGGGTGGTGGCGGCCGCGGTGCGGCCAGGGTGGCGGACGGCGCCCCGCCCGGTGTAGGTCACCGCACGGCCGAGGTGCACCGCGTCGAAGCCGGACAGCCGGTGCCCGCTGCCGAAGAACCGGGTCCGCGAGAGCAGGGTGACCACCGGCTTGGTGAACAGGAACACCAGCATCACGTCGATCAGGGTGGTCAGGCCGAGGGTGAAGGCGAACCCGCGCACCCCGCCCACGGCGAGGACGAACAGCACCACCGCGGCGAGCAGGCTGACGGCGTCCGAGATCAGGATGGTGCGCCGGGCCCTCAGCCAGGCCAGTTCGACCGCCATCGCGAGGTTGCGCCCGTCACGGACCTCGTCCCGGATCCGTTCGAAGTAGACGATGAACGAGTCGGCGGTGATGCCGATGGCCACGATCAGACCCGCGATGCCGGGCAGGCTGAGCCGGTAGCCCTGACGCCACCCGAGCAGTACCACCACGCCGTAGGTGATCACCCCGGCGGCGAGCAGGCTGGACACCGTGACCAGGCCCAGGGCCCGGTACTGCAGCAGCGAGTAGAGAATGACCAGGATCAGTCCGATCAGCCCGGCCAGCAGCCCGTTGCGCAGCTGCTCGTCGCCGAGGGTGGCCGAGATCTGGTTCTCGGTGGCCACCTCGAACGAGATCGGCAGGGCGCCGAACTTCAGCTGATTCGCCAGCGCCTGCGAGCTCTGCTGGGTGAAGTTGCCGGTGATCTGGGCCCGCCCGTCTGTGATCGCGGACAGGGTGCGTGGCGCCGAGATCACCAGGTTGTCCAGCACGATCGCGAACTGGTTGCGCGGCGGGTCCAGACCGACCAGGCGGGTGGTGACCTTGCCGAACTGGTCGGCGCCGGTGCCGTCGAAGGCCAGGTTGACCTGCCAGTTGTTCGTGGTCTGCCCCTGCGAGGTGACCTCGAGCCCGGCGCTGGCGTCGGTGATGTTGCGGCCCTTGATCTCCACCGGGCCGAGGGCGTACTTGGTGCCGTCCTCCTCGCAGGTGACGAAGGCCTTGGCCGGATCGTTCACCGCGTCCTGAGCCGCTCCCCGGCCCTCCTTGGTCGAGCAGTCGGTCTTGGCCCAGACGGCGCCGAGTTCCTCGGTGAGCCAGGCCTGGTCACTGCCGTCGGTCGGGGTCGGTTTCGGGGAGGCCTTCGCCGACGCCGACGCCGACGCCGACGGGGCCGGCGTCGGGGTGGCGGCCGCCCTCAGGCCCGCCCCACTGGCCGAGGACGTGGCCGAGGTGGTGGCACTCACCGACGCGGTGGCCTTCCCGCTCGCGGCCGCTCCAGCACGGGCCGACGGCGAACCTGACGGGGAGGATGTCGGGGTGCCCGAGGCCGTGGGCGTGGGCGCCGCCGGCTGCTCGACGGCCAGGACGGCGCGGAACTCCAGCGCCGCCGACCGGCGGATCGCGTTGCGGGTCGCCTCGTCGATGTTCTTGCCCGGCAGGGAGACCACGATGCTGTTCGAGCCCTGCGTGGTGATCTCGGCCTCGGAGACGCCCGAACCGTCCACCCGCTGCCTGATGATCTTCAGGGCCTCGTTGATCGTGGACGGCGTGATCTGCCCGGACTGGCCGGGCTGCGGCACGGCGTTGAGCACGAACTCGGTGCCGCCGTCCAGGTCCAGGGCCAGCTTCGGCGTCCACTGGGCGGTGCTCCAAGTCACACCCCCGGCGACCAGTCCGTACAGCACGGCGATCAGTGCGCCCAGCACCCCGAGGGTGCGCCAAGGGCGGGAGTAGGTACGAGCCACGCGTCTCTTCTCTCGACTGCTGGGGAACCGGCGCTCAGGCCGGTGGTTCGACCTCGCTGGGCGCGGTCTCGGTCGTGGCCGGCGGGGTGACAATGCGCGCCACGGCACGCCGGTCCCACCGCGAGCGCTGACCCGGCCCCGTCTCGAGGGTCACCACGTCGTCCTCGACGGCGGTCACTGTCGCCAACAGGCCCGAGGCGGTCATCACCTCGGCGCCGGGGGCGAGGTTCGCCTGCACCTGAGACAACTCACGCCGCTGCCGGTTGCCGCGCTGGAAGACGATGAACATCAGCACGAGCAGGAAGCCCAGAAAGAGCAGGCTCGGGTCGAAAGGCACGGGCCCGAGTGTAGCCCGGTCAACCGGCGCTCTCGTCGAACAGGTCGGGCTG
>JBAPWU010000519.1:0-1995 GCA_049283855.1 Kineosporiaceae bacterium | reverse complement strand
GGACCATGCGACGGCGGCCACCTCGGTGATCGCCGCGATGGCCGGCGCCTGGGCGGTGCGCGTGCACGACGTCCCGGCGTCCGCCGACGCGGTGCGGGTGGCCGAGCTGGTCGGTCGCGCCGGGAGGCCCGGGTGAGCCCTCAGGTGCTGGGTGAGGACGGCGCGCCGCTCGACCAGATCCGTCTGATCGGGTTGCGCGCCAAGGGATTTCACGGCGTCTTCGACCACGAGCGCGAGGCGGGGCAGGAGTTCGGCGTCGACGTGGTGCTGCATCTGGACACCCGCGCTGCAGCGGCCGGCGACGACCTGGGCGACACCGTCGACTACGGCTCGCTCGCCGTCGCGCTGGCCGGGATCGTGCGGGGCGAGCCGGTGCAGCTGATCGAGCGGCTGGCCCAGCTGCTGGCCGACCGGTGCCTGGAGGATCCGCGGGTGGTCGCCGTGGACGTGACCGTGCACAAGCCCGCGGCGCCGATCCCGGAGCAGTTCACCGACGTCGAGGTCGCCATCCGGCGCACCCGGCCGGTCGACGCCGTCCTGGCGGTGGGCGCCAATCTCGGTGACCGGCTGAGCACCCTGCAGGCGGCGATCGAGGACCTCCACGCGGTCGAGGGCATCGCCGTCCTCGACGTCTCGCCGGTCGTGGAGACGGACCCGGTGGGCGGTCCCGAGCAGCCCGACTACCTGAACGCCGTGCTGAGGGTGCGCACCACGCTGACCCCGCAGCAGCTGCTCGCCGCGTGTCATGCGGTCGAGGACGCACACGGCCGGGTGCGTGAGACCCGTTGGGGGGCAAGGACTATGGACATCGACATCATCACCTACGGGGATCGGGTCTCGGTGACCGATCACCTGGTGCTCCCCCATCCCCGGGCGGGGGGACGGGCGTTCGTCCTGGTGCCCTGGGCTCACCTGGACCCGACGGCCACCCTCCCCGGCGCCGGCGCGGTCGCGGTGCTCGCCGCGGCGGCGCCGGACCGGGACGGTGTGCGTCCTCGCCCGGACCTGGTGCTGGCGGCGCCTCGATGAACTCGACCCGGATCCGGACCCTGATCGTGCTCGCCCTGGTCTGCGGCCTCGGCGGGTGGGTGGTGCTCGACGCGCTGCAGCGCAGTGGGGGCGACCCGCTCCCGGTTCCGTGGACGGCGCCCCTGGGCCTGGTCGTGCTGGCCGGGATCGTGCTCGCGTCGGCTCGCGAGGTGCGCCGCTGGGTGCGTGGCAGGCGGGCCCGGATGCACCCGTTGGCCGCCGCACGGATCGCGGTGCTCGCCACCGCCTCGGCGTACGTCGGAGCCGCACTCACCGGGTGGTACACCGCTCAGGCGCTCCTGATCCTGCCCAGCCTGGTGGGCGATCGTCGCGAGCGGTTCTGGCTGGCCACGGCCAGCGTCGCGGGGGCGGTGCTGCTGGCCGCCTCCGGCCTGCTCGGCCGTCGCTGGTGCCGCCGGCCCCCGGAGGAGGGCGAGGACGCCGCCGACCGTCCGGCCGTCGTCCGGTGATCGTGGCGGCCGGTGATCGTGCGGATGCGCCGGAGCGGGCTCACCGCCGAGGTAGGCCTGTGACGTGTGTGACTGCTGAAACTATTGATGCGAGCCCGGGCACGAAGGGTGAGAAGCCGCGAAACGGACACCCGTGGCGCCTCGGCCCGCCCTCGCACCCGTGCTGACCAGCGACGCTGTCCGCGAGGTGGCCTCTGTGGTCGCCATGGATCTCCCCGGATGACACGCCGGTGTGTCGGAGCCCGGTTACCGGATGTGAAGGGCCAGTCGTCATACGCTCCCTCTCCGTGAGGGGACGTCATACATCGGTCGATGACAGGCAGCACTGGGCACCGAATGCGAAGCAGGCCGCGTTGGCGATCGCGCCGATGGCGGCGCTGGTCCTCGCGGTGGGAGCCGGAGGTGCCGGCCTGGTGATCGGTCGCGCCGACGTCGCGACGGCCGGTGCCGCGGCCGGGGTCGCCGGGGTGGCGCTGGAGCAGTCCAAGTCCTGTCC
>JBAPWU010000518.1:0-12488 GCA_049283855.1 Kineosporiaceae bacterium | reverse complement strand
GCCCCAGGCGCAGCCGCTGCAGCCAGGGGTGAAGATCGGTGCCGATCAGTTGCCACAGCGGCCAGCCCATGCAGCGGGTGTACGAGCCCGACCCGGCCGCGAAGATGCCGGTCACGTGCAGGGCGATCACGGTGCCGACGGTGGTCGTGGCCAGGCCCCGGACCCGGGCCGGCACCCAGCCGACGGACGGACGGGGGGCCAGCCGGACCGCGGCGACGGTCATCACCGTCATCGCGGTCAGGGCCGAGAACAGGTCGACGGCGCCGAGCCAGGTCGGTAGACCGGACAGCACCACCAGGCGGCCGAAGGCCCCGGCGGCGAGGGCGCCGGCGAGCGCCACCCACGGCAGGGTCCGTACCCAGCGGTCGACCGCCGCCACCCGGAGCGACATCACGGCCGCGGCCAGCACCAGGGGTCCGGTGGCGATCGCGACCACGCGGTGGGTGAACTCGATCAGCGGGCTCAACTCCCACTGCGGCGCGATCTGGCCCGGATGGCAGCCCGGCCAGGTGGGGCAGGCGGCCCCGGATCCGGTGGCGCACACCACCGAGCCCATGGCCACGGCCAGGGCGGTGCACAGGGCGGCGAGGCGGAAGACGGTCAGCGTGGCGGACGGCGGAGCGGGAACGCTCGTGGTCATGGCGAGTCTCCTGGCGAGCATGACGCGGGCTGGACGGTGCCCGCCCGACACCCTACGCACGCGGTGGAGGCCTCCGGCCGCAGGGGGTCCCCCGGGTCAGGCCGACGCGTTCGGAAGGACGAGACGGGTCAGCAGTCGCTGCAGCTGGGCGTCGGGGTCCTCGGTGACACCGGAGTGCACCGGCCCGGCCTGGACGACGGTGCTGCGCGGCGCGGTCAGCCAGCCGAACCGGTCCCTGACCGGCCAGGAGGCCGCCGGGACGCCGTCGGTCCCCGCGCACACCGCGCGCACGCCGTCGAGTGCCGCACGCACCGCGTCGAGATCGACCGTGGGGTCGAGGGCGCGCACCCGGTCCTCGTCCAGGTGGACGGCGACGGCCAGGTAGCCGGCGTCCTGGCAGTACAGGAGTACCCCGACGTTGACGCACTCACCGCGGTCGACCCGCGGCACGGCACGCAGCACCGCGTACTGGAACGCCCGTCGCTCGCTCATGGCACCAGCCCCCGCTGCCATTCCCGGCCGCCGCCGAGCCGGGCCAGCAGCTGTACCCGGTAGCGTTCACGCCACTCCTCGACCCCGCGAACCGGCCGCCCGGAGGCCAGGCGCGCCTCGGCGTCCGACCGGGCCGCGTTCATGCTGAGCAGCCACTCGTCGGGCACCAGCGCCAGCACCTCGTCGAGCACCGCCCCGGTCAGGGACGCCGCCAGCTCGCGATCGACGTCCGCCCAGGCCGAGGCGGTGAGCCGGCGGGCCACCGGCAGCAGCACGTGCTCGGCCAGGTCGTACCGGCGCGCCGCCCAGACCGCCGGATCGGGCCAGGCGTGCTGGAACACCAGGGCCCCGGCGTGGTCGATGGCCCAGATCGTGCGGTGCCAGATCAGCAGGTTGGGGTTGCGCCAGGTGCGGTCCACGTTGCCGGTGAAGGCGTCGAGCCAGAGCAGGCGCGCGGCGTCCTCGGCCGGAGGGGTCCAGCGCAGGCCGTCGTAGCCGACCGAGCCGGGCAGGAAGTCCAGGCCGAGATTGATCCCGGCGCTGGCCCGCAACAGGTCCTGCACCTCCTGGTCGGGCTCGCGCGGGGCGATCCGGGGATCGAGGTCGACCAGCACCAGGTCGGGCACCCGCACCCCGAGCCGGCGTCCGATCTCCCCGACCACGACCTCGGCGACCAGCGACGCGGTGCCCTGGCCGGCGCCGCGGAACTTGGTCACGTAGATGCCGTCGTCGTCCGCCTCGACCAGGCCCGGCAGCGACCCGCCCTCCCGCAACGGCATGAGATAGCTGGTCGCTCGCACCGTGCGCAGGGTGTCCGCCACGGACCTGACTGTAGGCCGAGGGATCATTCGCCCGCGCCGGTGCGTGAGATGAACCATGCGCGGGGTCAGTGCGTAACGTGCTCACAGGGGGTTACCCTCCGACGCGGGTGGCAGGTGCTGCGAGCCCGACGGGGGACAAAGAGTGACGAAAGGGAGTGCGATGGCTCACGACCGCGCCGGACAAACCGCTCAGGCCAGCGATCTGATCGATGTGGCGCACCTGGTGACCGCGTACTACACCACCTGGCCCGACCTGGACGACCCCGGCCAGCGGGTCGCCTTCGGCACCTCCGGGCACCGCGGGTCGAGCCTGACCGGGGCGTTCACCGAGGCGCACATCGTGGCCACCACCCAGGCGATCTGCGACTACCGCGCCGCGCAGGGGATCGCCGGCCCGCTGTTCGTCGGCCGGGACACCCATGGCCTGTCCGAACCGGCCTGGGCCTCGGCGCTGGAGGTGCTGGCCGGCAACGGCGTCACCACCCTGATCGACGAGCGCGGCCGGTTCACCCCGACCCCTGCGGTCTCGCATGCGATCCTGCGCCACAACCGGGCTCTGGGCGCCGGCGCCCCCGCCGCGGCCCAGGCCGACGGCATCGTGGTCACCCCCTCGCACAACCCACCCGCCGACGGCGGCTTCAAGTACAACCCGCCGCACGGCGGCCCGGCCGACACCGACGCCACGAAGTGGATCGAGAACCGGGCCAACGACTTGATCGCGGCCCGCCTGGACGCCGTGAAGCGGATCCCGCTGGCCCGGGCGCTGGCCGCCGACACCACCGCCCGCTACGACTTCCTGGGTATGTACGTCGACGACCTCCCCTCGGTGCTGAACCTGGACGCCGTACGCGAGGCCGGGGTGCGGATCGGGGCGGACCCGCTCGGTGGGGCGAGCGTCGACTACTGGGGTGAGATCGCCGACCGGCACCGCCTCGACCTGACCGTGATCAACCCGTTGGTCGACGCCACCTGGCGGTTCATGACCCTGGACTGGGACGGCAAGATCCGGATGGACTGCTCCTCGCCGTCCGCCATGGCCTCACTGATCGCCAACCGTGAGGCGTTCCAGATCTCCACCGGCAACGACGCGGACGCCGACCGGCACGGCATCGTCACCCCCGACGGCGGGCTGATGAACCCCAACCACTTCCTCGCCGTGGCGATCGGCTACCTGTTCGGAAACCGCCCGCAGTGGGGGGCGGATGTCGCGATCGGCAAGACCCTGGTGTCCTCCTCGATGATCGACCGGGTGGCGGCCGCGCTGGGCCGGACCCTGCTCGAGGTACCGGTCGGGTTCAAGTGGTTCGTGCCCGGATTGCTCGACGGTTCAGTGGGTTTCGGCGGCGAGGAGAGCGCCGGCGCCTCCTTCCTGCGTCACGACGGCACGGTGTGGACGACCGACAAGGACGGGATCCTGCTGGCGCTGCTGGCCTCTGAGATCCAGGCCGTGACCGGCACCTCGCCGAGCGAGCACTACGCGGCGCTCACCGCCGAGCACGGCGACCCCGCCTACGCCCGGATCGACGCCCCGGCCACCCGCGAGCAGAAGGCGGTCCTGGCGAAGCTGTCGCCCGAGCAGGTCACGGCGACCGAGCTGGCCGGCGAGCCGATCACGGCCAAGCTGACCGAGGCCCCCGGCAACGGCGCCGCGATCGGCGGGCTCAAGGTGACCACCGAGTCGGCCTGGTTCGCGGCGCGTCCCTCCGGCACCGAGGACGTCTACAAGATCTACGCCGAGTCCTTCCAGGGCCCCGAGCACCTGGCCCAGGTGCAGGCCGCCGCCAAGGAGCTGGTCGACGGCGTGCTGTAGCGCCGCGCCGCCGGCAACCATCCACCCGCCCTGGAGCGTGTAGTCCACTGTCAGGGCGGGATTGGGCGTCGGATCGGGGAGTCAGGTGCACGCACCGGAGGGGTTCGCCGAGTTCGTGGCGGCCCGCTCGCCTGCCCTGCTGCGGACGGCGTGGCTGCTGACCGGTGACCGCGGCCGGGCCGAGGACCTGGTGCAGGAGGCCCTGGCGAAGACCTGGCGGAAGTGGTCGAGCGTGGCCGAGCGGGAACGGCCCGAGGCCTACGTGCGTGCGGTCATGGTGAACACCAGCGTCAGCTGGTGGCGGCGGCGCTGGCGCGGGGAGATCCCGACCGAGCTGCTGCCGGACCCGTCGGGGTACAGCGATCCGATGGCGCACGTCGACGTCCGGGAGGCGGTGCGCCAGGCGTTGGCGACCCTTTCGCCGCGTCAGCGCGCCGTCCTGGTGCTGCGCTACTTCGATGACCTGACCGAGACCGAGACGGCGGCAGCGATGGGGTGCTCGGTGGGCACGGTGAAGAGCCAGGCCTCGCGGGCGATGGCCCGCCTGCGTGAGTCGCCGCAGCTCGGTGACCTGGTGACGGGCGGAAAGACCGGCGGACTGGTGGGGAGACGCGATGAGTGAGACAGCAGTGCGTGAGCTGTTCCGGGCAGCGACCCGGGACCAGGTGCCAGCCATGCCCCTGGACCGGGTGGCCGGGGCGGTGCGGCGACAGCGGGCGGGCCTGGTGGTACGAGCGGCCGGTGGTGCCTCGGTGGTCGCCGCAGCCGCGCTCCTGGCCTTCGTCGGGCTGCCGCCGCTGGCCGGTGCGGGAGGCGCCGCAGGTGCTGTCCCCGGCGGCCTGCGGGGAGCCGAGGCCGAAGCCGCCCGAAGTGGGCTGCCGCCGGGGGCCCTGGACGTCGGTCTGGCGCTCGCCGTCGCGGCAGCCGTGGTGGTGTTCGGCGCCCGCACCGCGTCTCGGCCGCTGCGTCTGGCCGCGCTGGGCCTCAGCCGGGTCGTGGCGGTGGCCGGCGCGTGGACCGCATCGGTTCTGACTTTGACCGCGCTGATGGCCTACTTCCTGCAGTTCCAGCCGCCGACCGCGCCCGCGGTGATGGCCCGCTGGGTGTCGCTCGCGGTGCTCCTCACCGCCTGGGCGGTGGCCGGCGAGAGTCGGCTGCTGGCCGACCATCCCGAATGGCGGGACTACGCCGTGCGGCTGGTGAGCGTGCTCGCCGCCGTGGCGGCCGGAGTCGGCGCCGACTTCACGTTCACGACTGCCCGGGGTATCGGGGCGGCGGGGAGCGGGGGATGGCTGCGACCCCTGATCTCCGGGCTGCTGTCCCTGCTGTGCCTGGCCACAGTCGTGGCGGTCAGCGTGATGGGGATCCGCCGCGCCCGCCCGACCGCGGCACCGCGACGGGTTGCCCTTCGCCCGGCCGCCCTCCGCGCTCTGGGCCTGGCCGGCGTCGCGGCTGCGCCACTCCTCGCCGCCGATGCTCTTCTCGTCCCGTCCGTGAGCCTGGTGGGACTGGCCGGACTGGCAGCGGCGTTCGCCGTCGCCGTGGCCTGCCCTGTCCTGGCGAGCCGGCGGGTGGCCGCGGGGCTGGCTGAGGGGGTCACCGCGTTCGCCGGGACCGGCCTGGCCGTGCTGATCATCCTCATCGCTCAGGGGGCCACGTTCCCCGAGTGGTGGGGGGTAGCGGCGTTGACCGCCGCCACCGGAGCACTGGTGATCGGAGCCCTGGCCACGCTGGTCGGTCAATGGCGGACCGCGCCGGCGGCGACGGGTCCGGCGGCGACGGGTCCGGCGGCGAGGGGCCCGGCGACCGAGCCGGACCTACGCTGAAGCGCATGTGCCGAAGCATCAAGACCCTGCGGCCCCCGTTCACCGAGGAGCCGACCGAGGACGACGTGCGGGCCGCCGCGCTGCAGTACGTCCGCAAGATCAGCGGTTTCCGCGCCCCGGCCGCCCACAATGCGGCAGCGTTCGAGGCCGCCGTGGACGCCGTCGCGCACGCCACCGACCAACTCCTGGCCTCCCTCACGGTTCGCGGCGGCGCAGCCCGGGCCTAGCGCGAGTGGTCGATTCCGTCCCGTTTCCGGGGGCCAAACGGGGCTGAAGTGACCACTCGACCTGATCATCGACCGAGTGAGGGCTACCCACCGGGCGAGCCCAGGAGCGCGGCGAGTTGGTCGGCGACGGGAGGGGCGCCGTCCCGGTTGTCGAGCTCGAGGTGGGGCACCGGTGGGGGCACCTCGGGCTGCATGCGGGCAACGAAGGCCTCGAACGCGGCGAGCTTGCCGGCATCCCGGGGCGAGGCGCGGGCGAGCAGCCGACGGCGCAGGGTCGCGGCGTCGGAGCGGACCCAGACCAGGCGCACCGGGTCCCCGCCCAGCTCACCGACCCAGGCAGCCCACCGCGCAGCGTCGCGGATCTGGCCGGTGAACGGGGCGTCCAGCAGCACCGGGCACCCGGGCCCGCGGATCTGGCGGGCCGCGGCCGTCATCGCGGTGTACTCGTGCACCTTGACTTGAGCGTCGTACCAGTCGCCCTCGCGCTCGCCCGGGTCGCGGCCGTGAGCGGCCAGGGTGGCGACGACGAAGCCACCGAACAGGGTGTCCTTGTCGAGCAGCGCCGGCACCGGGCGGACCTGGGCCAGCAGCGCCGCACAGGCCGTCGACTTGCCGGCGCCCGGCGCTCCGGCCACCACCCACACCACGCCCGGCTCGACCGTCACGCCGCCACTCTGCCGGGTCGGTGCCACGACCGTCGACGAGTGGGGGAGGATGGAGCAATGGCGGACCTGCGACCGTTCCGTGCCCTGCGCCCCCGCGTCGACCTCGCCCCCCGGGTGGCCGCGCCCCCGTACGACGTCGTCGACGTGGCCGAGGCCCGTGCCCTCGCCGTGGGCAATCCGGATAGCTTCCTGCACGTCAGCCGGCCCGAGATCGGGTTTCCCGACGGAACCCCGTCGGACTCCCCCGCGGTGCACGCGGCCGGCCGGGCCACCCTGGACAACCTGGTCGCGCGGGGCGTGCTCGGCCTGGACCCGACGGCCTCCTACTCGGTCTACCGGCAGCGCCGCGGCGAGCACCTCCAGACCGGCGTGGTCGCCTGCGCCGGGGTCGCCGACTACACCGGCGGTCTGATCAAGACCCACGAGCAGACCCGCCCGGACAAGGAGGACGACCGGGTCCACCACCTCGAGGCCCTGTCCGCGCACGACGAGCCGGTGTTCCTGCTGGCCGCCCCGGGCGAGCCCTCCTGGAAGCCGGTCGCCGACCTGATCACCCGGGTCACCGAGCGCCCGCCGCTGCTCGACCTGGTCGCCGACGACGGCATCGGGCACGTGCTCTGGCGGGTGGACGAGGAGGCCGAGGTGGCCGAGATCGAGGCCGCCCTGGCCGCCCTGCCCGAGCTCTACGTCGCCGACGGCCACCACCGCAGCGCGGCCGCAGCGCGGGTGTCGGCCGACCACGGCGGGGCGGGAGGTAGCGACGTCTTCCTGGCCGTGGTCTTCCCCGGCGAGGAGCTGGCGATCCTGCCCTACAACCGGGTGATCGCCGACCTGGGCGGGCGGGCCCCGGCCCAGTGGCTGGCCGACCTGGGCAGCGTCTTCGAGCTCACCGTCGCCGGCCCGGCCGGCAGCCCGGGCATCCACCCGGCCGGACGCCGCGAGTTCGCCATGTACTGCGCCGGCACCTGGCACCACCTGCGGCTGCGTGACCGCCTGGTCCCGGCCGGGCGACTCACCGACCCGGTGGCCGGGCTGGACGTCTCGCTGCTGCAGGACCTGGTCCTGGCCCCCGGGCTGGGCATCGCCGACCCGCGCACCGACACCCGGATCGGCTTCGTCGGCGGCGTCCGCGGGACCGGCGAGCTGGAGCGGCTGGTCGACTCCGGCGCCTGGGCCGCGGCCTTCGCGCTGCACCCCACGTCGGTCGAGGAGCTGGTCGCGGTGGCCGCCACCGGCCGGGACATGCCGCCCAAGTCGACCTGGTTCGAGCCGAAGCTCCGCAGCGGCCTCGTCGTGCACCGCTTCTCAGGGTGATCCCGATGACCACCGAGGCGGGCCACATCGGCCACATCCGGTCCGACGGGAGCGTCCTGACCACCTCCCGGGTCGCCCCGATGACCTCGGCCCCGGTGGGCCGCGGCGCCCACCGGGCCGCGGTCGAGGCGCTCCGGGCGAGCTACCGCGCCGTCCCGGCGGGCGCCCCGGTGCGTCTGGCCAAGCGCACCTCGAACCTGTTCCGGCCGCGCCAGGCCGTCCGCACCCCGGGTCTGGACACCTCGGGCCTGGACGGCGTGATCTCGATCGACGCCGCCCACCGCACCGCCGACGTGCAGGGCATGTGCACCTACGAGCGGCTGGTCGCCGTGACCCTGGCCCACAGCCTGATGCCGACGGTGGTGCCGCAGCTGCGCACGATCACCCTCGGCGGCGCGGTCACCGGGCTGGGGATCGAGTCGACGTCGTTCCGCAACGGCCTGCCGCACGAGGCGGTGCGCGAGCTCGACATCCTCACCGGCGCCGGCGAGGTGGTCACCGCGACCGCCGACAACGAGCACGCCGACCTGTTCCACGCCTTCCCCAACTCCTTCGGCAGCCTCGGCTACGCCACCCGGCTGCTGATCGACCTCGACCAGGTGCAGCCCTACGTCACCACCCGCAACGTGGCCTTCGACTCCCTCACCGAGGTCAGCACGGCCGTCGGGCGGATCGTGGCCGACCGGGCCTGGCAGGGCGAGGCCGTCGACTTCCTGGACGGCGTGGTGTTCTCCCCCACCGAGGCCTACCTGGTTCTCGGCCGCTGGAGCGAGGCCCGGCCGCCCCGGCTCTCCGACTACACCGGGCAGAGCATCTACTACCGCTCGATCCCCGAACGCCCCACCGACGCCCTGACCGTGCACGACTACCTGTGGCGCTGGGACACGGACTGGTTCTGGTGCTCGCGCGCCTTCGGGGCGCAGAACCCGACGGTGCGCCGGCTCTGGCCGGCCCGGTGGCGGCGCAGCGACGTCTACCACCGGATCGTCGGGCTGGAGAACCGCCACCATGTGGCCGCCGCGATCGACCGCCGCCGCGGGCTGCCCCCGCGCGAGCGGGTGGTGCAGGACGTCGAGATCCCGCTGGGGCGCACCGCCGACTTCCTGCACTGGTACCTGGAGCACGTGCCGATGACCCCGATCTGGCTGTGCCCGCTGGTCGGGCGGGGCACGTGGTCGCTCTATCCGTTGACCCCGGGCGAGACCTATGTCAACGTCGGCTTCTGGGGCACCGTGCCGATCGAGGCCGGGCGGCGCGACGGCGACGTCAACCGCCTGGTGGAGCGGGCGGTGGCCGAGCACGACGGGCACAAGTCGTTGTACTCCGACGCCTACTACGACGAGGCCGACTTCTGGGCCCGCTACGGCGGCGGGGCCTACCGCCCGGTCAAGCAGCGCTACGACCCGCAGAACCGGCTGCCCGACCTGTACGCGAAGGTGGTCGGCCGGCGCTGACGGGTCGGGGTCGCGGGACGGCGCACCGGATCTCAAGGTCCCCCGTTCGTCGTCCGATCAGTGGGAGGGCTGCCCAGCCGCCCGAGTCAGGATCATCCGTAGGTCACGGACTCCTCAGAACCAAGGGCGGTGAGGGAGATCGAGTCGGTCGCCGAGACGGGAGTCCGGCCCGTCCCGATCGGACCGGTGGTGCGCGCCCGCACAAGGACGGCGATCTGGCTGGCCTATCTCGTCGCGGGGGCGCTGCTCACCGTCGTCTACTACACGGTCGATGCCCGGCACCTGCTCGTCTGGGCGCCGATCGGCGTCTCGGCGGTCGCGGCCACGGTCGTGGGGATCGTGCTTAACCGGCCGGCCGAGCGGGTGGCGTGGTCCCTGTTCGCGGTGGCCCTGGCCCTGTTCGCCGCCGGTGACGCGACCTACGACGTACTCACCGTGACCTTCCACCAGGACAACCCGTTCCCGTCCCTGGCAGACGCCTTCTACCTGCTGATGTACCCGGTCGTCGCGGTGGGTCTGCTGCGCCTGATCCGGGCCCGCAGCGTGTCCCGGGACACCGGGAGCCTGATCGACGCCCTCATCCTCACCTGCGGCCTGGGGCTGCTGTCGTGGATCTACCTGATCCTGCCCTACGTCGAGGCCGACGACCTGACCGTGGTCCAGCGGGTCGTCGCGATCGCCTACCCCCTGGGCGACGTCCTTGTCCTGGCCCTGCTCGCCCGGCTGGTGGCCGGCGGTCTGAGGATCCGCTCGTTGCGGTGGCTCGTCGTCGGCATCGCCGGGCTGCTGGTCGCCGACGTGTTCTACGGCAGCATCCAGCTCACCGGGGACTGGACCGTAGGAGGCCCGGTCGACCTCGGCTGGGTGATCTTCTACACCGCCTGGGGCGCCGCCGCGCTGCACCCGTCGATGCGCCGGGTGAGCGAGCCCCTGCCGGTGAGGTCGGGGACCGTCAGCGCGCGCCGTCTCCTGCTGCTCTCCCTGGCCAGCCTGATCGCCCCGGCCGTGCTGCTGCTGCAGGACCCGGCCGGCCAGGTCGAGCACTCGGCGACCATCGCGGTCTTCTCGGCCGTGCTGTACCTGCTCGTCGTGATCCGGCTGGCCGGCATCGTGCGGACCCACGAGGCGTCGGTCCAGCGCGAGCGGGCGCTGCGCGCCTCGGGTGAGCTGCTGGTCGCGGCCCAGGGCGCGGACGACGTCCGCCGGGTGGCGATCGTGGCGGCCGAACGACTGGCCGGGGCGCAGGGCGTCGTCGGATCGGCGATCCACCCCGCCGACGGCCCGGTCCCCCCGGACGCGTGGTGGGAGGTGGCGCGACGGGGCGGGGGGCTGATCGATTCGGGCCGGCTGAGCATCAGCCCGCTGACCTACGACGACCGGCTCAGGGCCCTGCTCGCCGTGCGGACCTCAGCCGCGATGACGGTCGAGGTGCACGGGGCCCTGAGCACCCTGGCGTCGCAGGTCGCGCTGGCCCTGGAGAGCGCCGAGCTCGCCGACGCCGTCCGCCGGACCCAGAACGAGGCACACTTCAAGGGGCTGATCCAGAACGCGTCGGACGTCATCGTCGTCCTGTCCCGGGACGGGATCGTCGACTTCGCCACGCCCTCCCTGCAGCGTTGCCTGGGCCGTTCCCCGGAGGACCTGCTCGGCAGCCACATCGCCGCCCTGCTCGACGCCGGGAGTGCCTCGCCGTCGCTGCTGCAGCTCGACGAGGTGATCACCTCCGAGCATCGGCGGGAGGCGGTCGCCGAGTGGCGGCTGCAGCACGGGGACGGCGGGACCCGCCCGTTCGAGGTGACCCTGAGCAACCTGCTGGACGACGTCAACGTCGGCGGCGTCGTCCTGACCATGCGCGACGTGTCGGAACGGCGCGCCCTCGAGGAGCAGTTGCGGCACCAGGCCTTCCACGACGGGCTGACCGGGCTGGCGAACCGCGTCCTGTTCCATGACCGGGCCCGGCAGGCGCTGGCCCGAGGAGCACGACAGGGCCAGACCCTGGCCCTAGTCATGCTGGACCTCGACGACTTCAAGACCATCAACGACCGGCTGGGGCACTCCGCAGGCGACCAGCTGCTGACGGCGACCGCGCAGCGGCTGACCGCCGGTGTGCGCGCGGGGGACACCGTGGCCCGGCTGGGTGGTGACGAGTTCGCCGTCCTCATGGAGGACATCCCCGGCGAGGCCGAGGCCCGGGAACTGACGGCGCGCCTGGTGCACGCCGTGAGTCAGCCGATCATGCTCTTCGGGGAGGAGGTCCTCCCGCGCGCCAGCGCCGGCCTGGTCGTCCGGGCGGCCGGTGGCGTGGCGGGTTCACCGATCGACCTCATGCGCCAGGCCGACCTCGCCCTCTACTCGGCCAAGGAGAAGGGCAAGGGGCAGGTCGTCGACTACGCCGACGAGTTGCACGTCAAGGTCCTGGACCGGGAGACGCGCCGGCGGGAACTGCGCCAGGCGATCGACGGGAACCAGTTCGTCCTGCACTACCAGCCGGTGGTGCGGATCGCGACCGGCGAGATCGTCGGCGCCGAGGCACTGGTCCGATGGAAACATCCGGAGCGGGGAATGCTGGGTCCGGGGGAGTTCATCACGGCCGCCGAGGAATCCGGACTGATCGTGGACCTAGGGTTCTGGGTGCTCTCCGAGGCATTGCGCGCAGCCGGCGGATGGCCCACGCCGGGCGGCGAGATCACCCGGCTGTCGGTCAACGTGTCCGCGCGCCAGTTGCAGGAGTCCGACTTCGCGGCCCGTGCCCTGGCGCTCGTCGAGGAGAGCGGGGTGCGCCCGCAGGACCTCGTCCTGGAGATCACCGAGAGCGTGCTGGTGAGCAAGGGGCCGGTGACCCTGGCGGCGCTGAACGCCCTGCGCGAGCGCGGAGTCCGCATCGCCGTCGACGACTTCGGGGTGGGCTACTCGAGCCTGGCTTATCTCCAGGAGCTCCCGATCGACATCTTGAAGATCGACAAATCGTTCGTCGAGAACCTCGACCTCCCCCGGCGGCGGGGCGCCCCACTCGCCGGGACCGTGGTGTCGCTCGCGCACTCCCTGCACCTCGAGGTCATCGCCGAGGGGATCGAGCGGGTCGAGCAGCGGGACCAGCTCCACGCCCTGGGGTGCACCCTCGGGCAGGGCTACCTGCTCGCCAGACCCATGAACGGTGACGACTTCGCCCGGGCCCTGGCGATCGGGCGGCTGGGCCCGCCCGCGCCCGAGGCGAGCACGGAGCGCGGACACCCGGCGCC